>JAZODY010000103.1:0-3479 GCA_045597245.1 Tidjanibacter sp. | reverse complement strand
TCGTGGGCAGACGAGGAGAGAGATGTTACGGCATGGTTGGGTAACGAGTTGCAAAACGAGGCCTTTGCCAAGTTGTATGGTTTGCGCGACAAGGTTGTTGAGCTGGACAACAAGGATTTCGACTATGTTTGGAGATTCATGCAGGCTTCGGACCATTTCTATTATATGGCGACAAAGTGGCTCTCTGACGGAAATGTTCATAGCTATTTCAACCCCTATGATTCGGCTTATTCGGCTTTCATGAACTACATGAATGTGTTGAGTGACTTTGCGATAGAACTCGACAAGGCCATTGAGGCCAAGAATGCTCCTGCCAAAGAGGCCGTATAGGTTCGGGACGGAGATACCGACAAAACAGAGCGGAAATTCCAATCGGGAATTTCCGCTCTGTTTTGTTGTTGGCAGTCGGTCGTGATGAGTGAAAGGGCGACATGCGCCCGATGGAGCGACCGTCACATGGAATGGGCAGGGAGTGAAGATAAATTATTGCCCGTCCTGCATTCATGCCTCCCTAAAAAAAGCAGGGCGTAAAACCATGTTTTGCGCCCTGCCTGTTCGATTGTCAAAATCTCTGTCCGTTCGGTGTTATGGCCACATTGGTTTCAATATGCCGAAGAATATTACTGCAATCACAAAGGTAACGATGATGTTTACCGTCTGTGCGGCAAGGAAGGCCTTCATCATGTTGCGATTCTCTTTGGAGATTATGTCTTTCAGTCGGGTTTCAAGACCGACACACACGAATGCCAGCGAGAAGAAGAGCGAGCTGAACATTTTTGCCACGCGAGGCTCCACCAATTTGTTGTTGGAGGGGTCGATATGGAATAATCCGTTGCTCTGGCAGAGGCTGAACACCAACGATGCGGCCACGAAACCGAGAATGAATTTCGGGAATTTCTCCCACACGATACCCAGCGAGGGGCGCTCGGAAGAGGCTTCGTCGGTGTTTCGAGTGGAGAGGTAGATGGCGATGAAGAAGGCAACCACACCAATCAGCACATTCTGTGCGGCCTTGATGATTACGGCGTGTTGGTTGGCCGTCTCGCCCATTATCTCGCTCGATGCTGCCACTCCCGAGGTGGTATCCACCGTTCCGCCAATCCATGCTCCGGCAACTTCCTGAACAATCTCGGGGTTGTTGAAGATGTGGGGCAGAATGAGGTTGGCCAGCAGCGGCATGAGATAAATCATGGGTACGACAACGATGAGGATGAGTGAGATGATGTATGACACCTTCTTGTCGTCGGCATTGGCCACGCGTGCGGCTGTGATGGCGGCAGAAACACCGCAGATAGACATTCCGCTCGACAGCACCATGGCCGAACGGCTGTCTACGCCCATGCGACGCGAAATGCGGTAGGCTGCGAACCATACTATTGATACCACCAAAACGGCCTGAACCAATCCGAATGCACCGGACTTCATCACGTCGCTGAACAAAATGGTGGCTCCGAGGCAGACAACACCAATCTTGATGTAGAATTCACTCTGTATGGCCGGTTTCATCCAATCGGGAATGTGGAACATGTTGCGGATTATGAGTCCGAAAACCACCGAAAAGAATACCGACTCGAATCCGAAGTACGACACTTTGGGGATGGATGCAACCACCTGTGCCAACAACGATACAAGGAAGACTGCCGTCAGAGAGGGCAGCAGCCTCTTTATCGGACGGCCCAACAGCCACATGCCAAAGTAGAGCGCAACGGCCACTATTGCAAAGAGGTAGAGTGCATTGAGCCAATTATCGGCCGATGTAAGCGATTTGGGGATACGCGGCAATAAGTCGGGGCATACGGCGGCTGCCAAGAGCAGCAGGGCACCCACGAGAGTTACCACCCAGTCTTCTGTTTTGAATTGTTTGAGAAAGTTTTTCATGTGTAGTTCTATTTTGTTGATGATAATTTCGGTCAAATTTCGGTGCAAAAGTCGTAAATTTATTTGAATATTTTATACGCCTTAATACTAGTTTTGCATATACCTATATATATTATTATGCGACCACTCTCTTTTTGCTCTCTTTTTATGGTTGCAAGAGGAGTAAATAAACTTCCCGATGCCTCTGTCCGCTGTGCAACTGCCGGCAAAATTCGTATCTTTGCCTCATAAGAATTTCATGAGAAAATAATGATGACTCCTAAACGAATCCTGTTTCGACTCTGTGTGCGGACGCTTGAAGCCCTGCTGATGGCCATGCCGGTGCGTCGTACTCCGACTTTCTGCCGGCTGACACGCAACCGTGCCGAAGAGGATGAACTCGATGTGGTGGCCATTGCTTTCAACAATCCGTTTGTGATTGAGATGCAGATGCGGTTCTTGGAGAAGAATATGGTGCCTCCTTATAAATATATTGTGGTGGACAACTCGTCGGACCTGCGGCAACGCAACCAGATTCGCCTCCTGTGCGAGAGTCGCGGAGTGGATTATATCTCCATGCCGACCAATCTGCTCAGATATATCGGCGCCAGCTACTCCCATGCGGGTGCATTGAATTGGGTGTGGCGCAAGGTGATTCGTCGCCGCCGTCCTGCCTATTTCGGATTTGTGGACCACGACCTCTATCCTGTCAAGCCAATCGACCTGAGAGCCGAATTGAGCACCCAACCCATCTACGGATTGATCAAAGAGTATGGTCAATGGGGAGGGGAATTTTGCTGGTATCTATGGGCAGGATTGTCTTTTTTTAGATATGACTACGTAAAAAACATCCGCCTCGACTTCATGCCCGTCACCCCTTATAGGACATATCTTGATACAGGAGGCGGAAATTGGTACGGAATTTACTCAAAGATGGACCGCTCTAAGTTAAGACTTGCCGAGATGGAGTATGTCGAGTATCCCGAAATGGCTGGGCTTCTGGATGATAAGATGGCTCTGATGGATGAGGGAAGGTGGTTGCACAGCACCAATGGCTCCAATTGGAAACAGAAACGAGAGGAGAGGAATGAGGTGGTCGATGCAGTAATGCGACGTTTTTTTTGAAAAAAAAATGTCGAAAAGTTTTGGAGGGTAAAAATAATCGCTATCTTTGCACCCGCAAAAAGGAAATAACGACGGTTGAGGCTCGCTGAAAAGAGGGTCGAAACAAGAAAAAGAAACTTTTTTGCAGTTCTTTTCAAAAAAGATTTGGAGATTAAAAAAATAGTCTTTATATTTGCACCGTTTTTCGCCCCTAATCTGAAAAAGGGTTTACGGAGCCGACAGACGGGAGCGAATGTAAGACGAAAGTTCTTTGACTTATTGGTTTTTTTCTGAGAGAAAAAAGAAATGCAGAAATAGAAAGTTAATTCAATTCCTTTAAAGGAAATTAAGTAGTCAGGACTCTAACAATACAAATATTCTATTTTACAATGGAGAGTTTGATCCTGGCTCAGAATGAACGCTAGCGGCAGGCCTAACACATGCAAGTCGAGGGGCATCACGTAAAAGTACTTGTACTTTTTGGTGGCGACCGGCGCACGGGTGCGTAACACGTATAC
>JAZODY010000102.1:0-14796 GCA_045597245.1 Tidjanibacter sp. | reverse complement strand
TCAAGCCTCATTTTGTGTGTTCTCCACGCTCACTCCGTTCTCTTCCGTCGATACGGTTTCGGCATTTTTCGCCTCTGCCGGCTCTTCCTCGTCATCATTACGGGGCACAACGGTCACCGATGCAATCTTGTCACCCGGACGCAGATTGATGATTTTAACACCCTGAGTTGCCCTACCGGCCACCTTGATGTCTTCAAGCGGAGTACGGATAGTGGTTCCGTTCTGGGTAATAATCATCAGGTCACTATCGTTATTGACTGCCTGAATGGAAACCAACGGACCTGTCTTTTCGGTGATTTGCAGCGTCTTGACGCCCTTACCTCCGCGACTGGTTAATCTGTATTCATCCAAATCAGTACGCTTTCCATAGCCGTTCTCGCTGAGAGCCAAAACATCATATCCGCTATCGGGTTCAATGGCAATCAAACCCACCACGTAGTTGCTGTTTTCGTCTATGTCTATACCACGCACTCCGGCAGCAGTCCTACCGATAGGACGTACCGACGCATCCTCAAACCTGATGGCCTTTCCTTCATAAGAGGCAATCATCATCTGTGCATTACCGCTTGTCAGTTTCACATCAAGCAGTTGGTCGCCGTCTTTGATGGTGATGGCATTCACTCCGTTTGCTCTCGGACGCGAATAAGCCTCCAATTTTGTCTTCTTAATGATACCGTTGCGGGTACACATAATAACATAATTGTTGTTCACATACTCGGCATCATTCAACTTCTGCACATTCAAGTATGCCTTCACCTTATCGCCGGGCTCAATCTGCAAAACATTTTGTATCGCCCTGCCCTTCGAGGCTCTCGCACCTTCCGGAATCTCATACACCTTCAACCAATAGCATCGTCCCATCTCGGTAAAGAAGAGCACGGTGTTATGCATCGTGGCCACATAGAGATGTTCAATAAAATCTTCATCCCTCGTGGAGCTGCCCTTAATGCCGATTCCGCCTCTGCCCTGCGTCTTATAGTCTGCCAACGGGGTACGTTTGATGTATCCCATGTGGGAGATGGTAATCACCATATCATCGTTGGCATAAAAGTCTTCGGGATTGAACTCGCCCGCACTCATCACGATTTCGGTGCGACGCTCGTCGGCATACTTCTCCTTAATCTCCTGAGTCTCCTGCTTAACAATGTCGAGCTGCAACTCTTCGCTGGCCAAAATGGCATTGAATCGCTCAATCTTCTCTCTCAGAGCGGCAAATTCATCCTCCAACTTATTGCGTTCCAAGCCGGTCAGCGCCCTCAATCTCATATCAATGATTGCTGTGGCCTGCACCTCCGACAATCCGAATCTCTCTATCAATGCACTCTTTGCTTCGTCAGGTGTCAATGCCCCACGAATTATCTTGATTATTTCGTCGATGTGATCCAACGCAATCAACAATCCCTGAACAATATGCGCCCTCGCCTCGGCAGCCGCCAAATCAAACTTCGTTCTTCGCACCACAATCTGATGGCGATGTTCCACGAAATTAGCAATCAAATCCTTCAAATTCAACAGCATCGGCCTGCCGTTCACAAGTGCTATATTATTCACCGAGAACGAGGTCTGCAACGCGGTCTCCTTATACAACGTATTGAGCACCACGCTTGCATTGGCATCCTGTTTCAATATAATAACGATTCTTACGCCCTCTTTATTACTCTCATCATTGATATAAGAGATACCGTCTATCTTCTTGTCGTTAATCATGGCGGCGATTTTTTGAATCATCTCGCTCTTATTTACCATGTACGGTATCTCCGTCACGACAATACACTCTCTTCCGCTATGAGTATGTTCGATTTCGGTTTTGGCTCTCATCACCACTCGTCCGCGACCGGTCTCCAACGCATCCCTCACTCCCTCATAGCCATAAATTATTGCTCCTGTCGGGAAATCGGGTCCTTTCACATATTTGGTCAGCTCCGAAACCTCTATCTCCTTATTGTCGATGTAAGCACAAATGGCATCACAAACCTCTCCCAGATTGTGAGGAGCCATATTGGTGGCCATACCCACCGCAATACCCGACGAACCGTTCACAAGCAACAACGGAATCTTAGTCGGCAACACAAGCGGTTCCAACTCACTCTCATCGAAATTGCTGACAAAATCAACCGTATCCTTGTCGATATCGGCCATCACTTCGTCGGTTATCTTTCTCATGCGCGCCTCGGTGTAACGCATTGCGGCAGCACCGTCGCCATCCATCGAGCCGAAATTACCCTGGCCATCCACCAACGGATACCTCAGACTCCACGGCTGCGCCATTCTCACCATTGCATCATAGACCGAGGAGTCGCCGTGGGGGTGAAACTTACCCAACACATCACCGACTATTCTCGCACTTTTCCTATGCGGTTTGCTTGAATACAAATTCAACTCATGGCTCATATCGTACAATATACGACGATGAACCGGCTTCAATCCATCCCTGACATCAGGCAGGGCACGAGAGACGATAACAGACATCGAATAATCGATGTAGGCCGTTTTCATCTCCTCCTCGATATTGATTTTTATAACTTTCTCTTCTGACATCTACTCAAATTTGCCATTAGTATAACAGCGTAAAAGTACTCAAAATTTACGTACCAACCAAAAATTACCGCAACATAATTTTATTTTATCTACAACTTTTCTCATGCGACACCATCAATCTCTTGCGTGCTCTGTATTCCGAGGGTGAAACACCGGTCATTCGTCGAAAATATTTACCGAAGAACGATTGCGACGGGAAATTCAACTCATTGCTAATCTCTTTTACAGAACGGTTTGTAGAGGCCAACTGCGACTTGGCATAGAGAGTCACATATTTATCCACCCATTTCGAAGCAGTCATCCCCGTGGTCTTCTTCACAACCATTGAGATATATTTGGGCGTAAGGCACATTTTTGCGGCATAGAACTCCAAATCGCGATACTCTTTGTAGTTTTCCTCCACCATCGACACAAATGAAGAGGTGATTTCGTTTTCACGTGTTGCCGTAAGAGGTTCATCGAGCTGATGTAGAAAATAGCCGAAACCAAGAAAGAAAGCTTTGGTCAGCAGATACAGAATCTCCACCTTGTTCGGGTTTTCTGCCACCGACATCAGCCTGCGGCACATATTCAAATAGAGTTCCAATGCATCTTTGGCCTCGCCGTTCAGAACCGCATAAGGAGTCTGACCGACCTTGTTGGCGACATCGAATTTGTATGCCACGACCAGATTGTCGAGAAATCGGGGAGTAAAACACATACACGCGCCTTCGAAATCATCGCTCAAACTCACCGACTCCACAATCTGATTGGGGAGTGTAATATACATTCCATTTGCAACAATGTGATAATCTTTAAGATTAACCCTCATGTCGGCCTCACCGGCACGACACAGCAACATCACCACCATCTTGTTCTCATATGGGAAATTTTGCGCTCTCATCAGCTTGGGGTTGTCAATGATATAGACATAACCAACTTCACAACTCATCTGTCCCGTAATCAATTCCAATTCGGGCAAATTAACACTTTTCATATTCATTTATGCAAATCAAATAAAATTCCTAAATCACTCCTGCATTCAACTTTTACAACAGCAATATTAACTCTTTTCTCCACAACTATGTCCAAAATAAGAAAAAATGACCAACAATGGAGATTATTTGCACTTTACGGCCGACGCTATGTGCTCTACTTTTGTTGTGTAATAACCAATCATAACAAATCATGAAAAAAATCTATCTTGTCACCGGTGCTGCCGGATTTCTCGGAGGCACCGTATGTCGCCAACTAATCAATCGCGGAGAACACGTGCGGGCACTTACTCTGCCAAACGACCCGACAGCCAGCTACATTCCCGAAGAGGCCGAAATATGTACCGGTGACATATCCGTCCCCGAATCGCTCGAACAATTCTTCGACACTCCCAGCGACAGTCATGTGATAGTCTTACATATCGCAAGCATTGTGACCGTAAATCCGGAGTTCGATTCTCGACTGATGGCAGTAAATTATCATGGCACACAGAACATAATCGAACAATGTCGCAAACATCCGCGCTTTTTAAAGTTGGTGTATTGCGGCAGCACCGGTGCCATACCGGAATTACCGACCGGACAACCAATAACAGAAGTACAACACTATGATGAAAAGAGAGTTGTAGGATGTTATAGCCAATCGAAGGCATTGGCATGTCAAGCGGTACTCGACGCAGCTGCGGATGGTCTTGATGCATGCATAGTTTTGCCATCGGGAATAATGGGGCCCGAAGACTTTGCAGAGGGAGAAACCACCAAAACATTAATAAAGATAATCAAAGGCGAAATGCCGATAGGCATAAACGGTTCGTTTAACCTCGCGGACGTAAGGGATTTGGCAGCAGGCTGCATAGCAGCGGCAGACAAAGGCCGGAAAGGTCAAAGCTACATATTGGCCAACAAAGTGGTATCGTTCAAACAATTTGCAAATTTGGTTTGCGCCGAGAGCGGTTGTCGCCCCATCAAGGTATACCTATCTTGTAGATTGGCCCGATTCATGGCGTCATTAATGACCCTCATAGCAAGACACAAAGGCCAAAAGCCGCTGATGACAACATTTTCGGTCTATAATTTGGAACGAAACAACAATTTCGACTCCTCCAAGGCCATACAAGAACTCGGTTACTCTTGTCGGTCATACATAGACACAATACGCGACGAGGTGGCATGGTTGAAAAAGGAGCATAGAATCTAACCTAACAAACATAAACCATAAGCGGCAGGTTTGACACAATGCCAAACCTGCCGCTCTTATCTCTTTACCGCAATCGCTCTCTATCTGAAATCTATAATCTCCCAACCTTGATACTTCTTTGCATCAAAGACAAACTCCTCGACCGATGGTTCGGTCGGAAAATCCACATTCTCGATGACAATTCGCAATACGGCACCAAAATAGTCATACGCCAACACTACGGGCAGAGCCTTCTCCCTATCAACATACAACTCCACCTTATCTACACCTCCCAGCTCCGCACCTTTGGGCGTCATGGTAATCAGCTCACATCTGCGGCCTCCCGCGTCGCGTAATCCGCCGTATGTCATATCGAACATCTCCGTACCGAAATCGAATGCAGCCGCAGGATTGGAAAACAAATCGTTGGCCCCTTCCTCCACATTCTCTATAACCACCTGATGCTGTGCTGCATTCACATCATACTTCACATTCGCGTCACCCAACTGCAACTGCTCTCCCACCTCAATGCGGTATCGGCCATCAGCCACAAGCAGTTTTCCTTTCGTGTCATCCATCCCTTCGGCCTCCACCACAAACGTCATCATATACACCCCACGCCCCGTCAAGGCTTCACGCATACGGGCCACCACACCTTCCGACAAAACATCTGCCGTCAGCGCGGATGTCATGCTCAACACCATCAGCAATAAACACAAACGTTTCATAATGTTCCCTTACTTACAATCCGAGATTTGCAAAAATATCCTCCAAAACCGACATGTCGTAGACCAAAATCTCGCGAGGTTTACTACCCTCCTGACGCCCTACGACACCGGCCTTTTCCAACTGGTCCATCAATCGGCCGGCCTTGTTGTATCCGTAAGAGAAATTGCGCTGTATGGCCGAAGTGGAGCCAATCTGGTTTCCGACCACAAATCTGGCCACCTCCTTGAATTCGGGGTCAAACCTATCCACCTCCACTCCGCCGTTCACACCGCCGCCCGCTCCACCGTCGGGAGCATAATCGGGCAGGGCATAGGCCGACGAGTAACTTTTCTGCTTGCTGATAAACTGTGTGATACGGTCAATCTCGGGTGTGTCGATAAACGCACACTGCAAACGCGTCATATCTCCATTCAACAGCATCAACATATCGCCCTGCCCCACAAGCTGATTGGCTCCCGGCTGGTCGAGAATCGTCCTCGAATCCACCATCGACGAAACCCTGAATGCAATACGGGCGGGGAAGTTGGCCTTTATAAGTCCCGTAATAACCTTTACATCGGGACGCTGGGTGGCGATTATAAGGTGAATACCCACTGCTCGCGCCAACTGAGCCAGACGCGTAATAGGAGTCTCCACCTCCTTGCCCGCCGTCATTATCATATCTGCAAACTCATCTATCACCACCACAATGTAGGGCAGGAATCTATGCCCCTTATTGGGATTCAGCCTTCTGTTCTGGAATTTCTCGTTATATTCGCTAATCTTTCTCACCTGCGCCTGTCGCAACAATTCATAGCGGGCCTCCATCTCCACACAAAGAGAGTTGAGCGTATACACCACCTTCTGTGTATCGGTGAGAATAGCCTCGTCCTCACTCTCCATCTTGGCCAAGAAATACTTCTCCAATTTAGAGTATATCGACAACTCCACCTTTTTCGGGTCCACCATCACGAATTTCAATTCGGCCGGATGTTTCTTATAGAGCAACGAATTGATAATCACATTCAGTCCTACGGATTTTCCCTGTCCCGTGGCTCCGGCCACCAAAAGATGTGGCATCTTCACGAGGTCGATGATGAAGGTTTCGTTCTGAATCGTCTTTCCCAACACGATGGGCAGCTCATATTTACACTCCTGAAATTTCAACGATTTCACCATAGAATACATCGACACCGTCTGGCGCATCCTGTTGGGAATCTCGATTCCGACCGTACCTTTACCCGGGATAGGCGCAATGATACGGATACTCAACGCTTTTAAATCCAACGCAATATTATCCTCCAAACTCTTGATGCGCGCTATCTTGACACCCTGTGCCGGCTCAATCTCATACAATGTCACCGTCGGGCCCACCGTAGCCTTTATACGATTGATTTTTATTCCGAAATTATCAAGCGTCTGCTTTATCTTATCTTTATTCTCTGTTATCTCCTCGGTGGAATACTCCACATCGTCGTTGCGGTTTTCCAATATTTGCAACGGAGGTCTTTGATATTTCGACAATTCGCGGGTAGGGTCATAAAGTCTTGCCACAATAGCGTCTTCATCCACTTCGTCATCAACATTCTCTCTCTTGATAACCGTCACGCCGTTCTCACCAACCAAAGATTCGACCACACCTCCTGCTCCTATCGTTTCGGCCACAATCTGCTCCTGATTATGCACCTGATTCTCTTCGGGCACATTCACGCCATTGTCAGGCCTCTCTTCTTCCACCAACTGAAAATCGGCCTGCTCTCCCGTTTCTCCTGTCCTCCCTCTATGCGACACTCTGTTTTGAGCGACAGGCTCCTCGTCGGCATCCCACTCGACATAGTTTCCGGTATCGGGCTCCATATTCTCCTCTATCAAACTTCTGCGCCATGCCTCTTCCTCCTCCTCACTATCAAACGGGCTTACCACCACAGGTTCATCATCATCAACTCTTTTTCTTGCCCCTATCGTGGCTCTGTGCGAATGACTCTCTCCATTCTCTTCGTCTTCAAGCGGCACATTGAAATCTTCCTCCACCCGCTTTTGTCCTGCTCGGTGCACAACAGGCTCTCCCGTCTCCACCTCATCATCCTCTGCGTCCTCATCATATTCATAATCTTCCGCCACGGCAACCTCCCCTTTGCGGGGCGCAAAAACGTCCACCGCCGTACGAGCCACTTTCTCACCAACGTTATTGACCACATTTATTGTTCTTCTGTTGAGATAGACCGCAAACAATATCCACGCCATCAACAACAAGAGTCCTTCACCGTAATTTATATACCCTTCGATGATATCTGCAACATGCCATCCGCACACACCGCCCCAACCACTGCCGAACACGCCCCATTTGTTTCCAAACAGATAGCCCAATGTCAGCGAACCCAGCAACATGACTATTATCGTAATGCGCAAAGAACGCTCCAAAGCCAGCGGGCGATAACGCATAATGCGAAATGCCAACAACATCAACACAACAGGCACACACACTCCGAACACACCCACAAAACGAGTGACCAACCAATAACCGATACTCGCTCCAAGCCCTCCCATAATATTGGCAAACGCATAGTCGGAAAGTTTCAATCCGTCGGCAACTCTGTTTTGGAAAAAGAGTTGGTCATCGCTCCACGAAAAATAGTAGGAGACTATTGATGCCATGACATACAGCGAAACAAACAAAAGCACGAAACTGAAAACCCAACGTCCCGTAGAGATTTGGGGTTCATTCTCCTCCGTTTTCACTTTTTTATCGAGCACCTCTTCCTTATGTTTTGCCTTATTTGCCATCTTGTTCTCTCCTTTTTCTTTAATTATCTATCCTTTGTCAAAACAACATCTTGCTTTTTGCTATCAGCCCTGCAAGATACTCGGCCGAACCCGAGGTCATAAACTCACACCGAGCCTCACCTCCTTTTGCGGCCGACAACCCGTCTCTTTCCAACAGAAACTTCACTCTTTCGGCAACGGCTCTTGACGGGTCAATAAGTTCCACTCCTCGCTCTCCTATCACCTCTTTCATTCGCTCGGCCAAAAAAGGATAATGCGTACACCCCAACACAATCCTATCGGCTCCGGCACACAACAGCGGCCTCAACACTTGCTCAACCCGCTCAAAAGCCTCCTGCGTATTCTCCTTTGATTTTTCGACCAATTCCACAAATCCTTCTCCGACAGCCGTTAGTATCTTCACCTTGTCCGCATACCTTGCCGAAGTGGCATGAAACAACCCGCCATCAAGCGAACCGCGCGTGGCCAATATTCCCACAATCTTACTCCTGCTGCTTAGAGCTGCCGGTTTCACTGCCGGCTCCATACCCACAAAAGGAATATCGTAGTGTCCTCTCAAATAGTCGATTGCCGCCGCCGTCGCCGTATTGCATGCCAACACTATGAGTTTTACATTACGCGCCAACAATCTCTCCACTGCTTCAACGACAAACTCCCTTATCTCCTCAACTGACCTGCCCCCATAAGGACAATTCTTCCCGTCGGCAAAATAGATGACAGATTCCTCCGGCAAAAGATTCCTCACCTCTTTCCAAACCGACAATCCGCCGATTCCCGAATCCATCATTCCAATAGGAGCATTATTCATTTCCTGCAAGGTATTAAGCCCATTAACGATACAAATTTACATATTTTGGCTGAAACTTCCGAACGTCATTCAATTATTCCCCTTCTACAACGGCCCTCACCTCAGCCATAACCTCATCGCTATCCAATCCGTCACAATCGACCGTAGCCGTGGCCATAGAGTAGAATCGTTCGCGCTCTCCCATAAGTCGGGATATGTATTCTATCAGTTCGTCGTCACTCATTCCCGCAATCTTGGGCCGACGTGCCTTGCCGCGTTTGAGTCGTTTAAACAATCCCGTATCGGTCAATCGCAAGTATACGGTCACTCCACGACCATTCATCACCTCCATGTTATTACCAAAACATGCCGCTCCGCCACCTGTCGCCACAACGGTATCCTGAATTGTGTCAATCTCTCCGAGCAGGCGGCTCTCAATTCTTCTGAACTCCGCCTCGCCATATCGGGTAAATATATCGCCAATCGTCATACCCATCTCGTCGGCAATGGCTGTATCGAGGTCCACAAAATCGACCCCCATATCATTGGCCAGCTTACGCCCGACAGTGCTCTTTCCGCACCCCATGAATCCGACAAGATAGATAATCATCACACCCCTCCTCTCTTCTCAGAACAGATTCAATTGCACCGAGTCATCCTCCTGCTCATCCTCATCTTTGGGCAACACTATCTCAAAATCGACATCCTCGTTTCCCTCTTCACTCTCCGGCATCGACCGATTCTCCTTTTCTGTCAGATTGTCGCCCGACATGCCGACCTCTTTCTCCGCATCTTCCGCCTCGTCTTCATCCTCAACCGCCTCGTCAAACTCGGGTTCGATGAATCTCAACGCCACAACTTCGTTGGTGGTGATTCTCTTTCCTTTTGCCCTATGGCTCTTGACACCCACGAAGGACTCCACATCAATCTCCTCCTTCACGCTCTCTCCGCTCTTAGACTTGAACGTAACCTCAATTTGCGGTGCGGGGTGGTCACTCAGACATATCATCTTTGAACCCTGTGCCTCCTCATCCACAAATGCCTGCATCTTATCCGAAGCCTCAGCCGAAAAACGTTTCAGATAGTAATACTTTTGTATATCATCCCAATATATCACGCTGTAAACCGTATCGGAGTCGTATTTCTCCACCAACATCCAGTCTTCGGGGAAATGATGTCCCAAATTATAACCCGTAATATAATATTTTCCGCCACGGGTAATCACCAATATCTTGTCATCACCCTCGAACTCGCCCAACAATCGACCCCTGCCTGCCGTATTAAGACGCACGACCTCCTCGTCAAACCAGATGTTCTGACCGGCCAGAGTGGATGCCCCCTTAGTTTTGAGCACAATCTTATGAATGGCATAACGAGAGAAGAGATTACCGTTGGATTGACGTCCCTTGATAAGCAACTTACTGAAATCCAAATCGACAATCGATTTCTTCATTCTTGTGCGCTGCTTGAAGATAATCTTCAAGACCTCTGCCTCTCCGTTTGGATTGACGCTCATATACAATATTGCACTCTTGGGTGTTCCCTTAGTTATATTGTACTCCTTGTCGCGGGTAACACCTTTAATGGCGCAACGTTTCATCATCACGGCACCTTTGTCGCCATCGCGATAGAGTACATTATAGATAGTTCTCTCGTCGTTACGCTTAAACACGCCGATGTAATAAATATCAGGTGCAAAGAAGGCCTTGTCGGAAACTTTGGTTATAATGTAACGTCCATCCTTAGTGAAAACAATCACATCATCCAAGTCCGAACACTCACACACAAACTCATATTGTTTCATCGAGTTGCCTATTCCGAAGAAACCTCCCTCTCTGTCCACATAAAGTTTCGAATTGATTACCGCCACGGTGGATGCCTCAATAGTATCGAAGGTCTTCAACTCGCTGCGACGCTCTCGGCCCTTGCCGTAACGCTCCTTAATACTCTTATAATAGGCTATCGTATATTCGGTCAGATGATTCAAATCATTCTTAACCTTCAACATCTCCTCCTCAATACCCTTTATCTCGTTGTCGGCTTTGTCGGAATCGTAACGTGTGATTCTTATGAACTTCAACTCAGTCAGCTTAACCACATCTTCGCGCGTAATCTCCTGCCTCAGCAGATTCTTGAACGGCTCCAATCGCTCTTCTATGCGTTCATAAGCCTGTTCGCGAGAGGTGCATCCCTCCATCACCTGATATATCTTGTTCTCTATGAAGATGCGTTCCAACGAACATCTGTGCCAATCGGCATCCAATTCGTCAATCCTTATCTGCAACTCCTTTCCCAACAATTGACGTGTGTGGTCCGCGCTGCGACGCAATATCTCTTTCACTCCCAAGAAATGGGGTTTGTCGTCATATATCACACATGAATTGGGCCATATCGCCACCTCGCAATCCGTAAAGGCATAGAGTGCATCTATCATCTTGTCCGTACTCTCGTCGTTGCTCACATGCACCACAATCTCCACCTTGTCGGCCGTATTGTCATCCACCCTCTTGCCCTTTATCTTTCCCTTCTCTATGGCTTTCACGATGGACTCTTTAATGGATTCGCTGGTGGTTCCGAACGGTATCTCCGTAATGGCCAAAGTCTTCTTGTCCACCTTCGAAATGCGGGCTCTGGCACGCACCACGCCCCCCTTCAATCCGTCGTTATATTTGCTGCAATCAATCAATCCGCCCGTCGGGAAATCGGGATACAGTTCAAACTCCTCGCCCGAGAGATAGGCCACGCAGCAATCTATCAGTTCGTTGAAGTTGTGAGGCAGTATCTTCGAAGCCAAACCGACGGCAATACCCTCTGCACCCTGTGCCAACAACAACGGAAATTTCACCGGCAATGTCACCGGTTCTTTGTTGCGACCGTCATAGGAGAGCATCCACTCGGTGGTTTTGGGATTGAACACCACCTCCAACGCAAACTTGGTCAATCGGGCCTCGATATATCGCGGGGCGGCGGCATCGTCACCCGTAAGAATATTACCCCAGTTTCCCTGACAATCCACCAACAGATCCTTCTGTCCCAGTTGCACCAGAGCATCGCCTATCGAGGCATCTCCGTGGGGATGGAAGTGCATCGTATCACCCACGATGGCCGCCACCTTGTTGTAACGTCCGTCCTCAATCTTGCGCATGGCATGCATGATACGCCTCTGCACCGGCTTGAAACCGTCGTTCAAGTGGGGCACTGCTCGCTCCAATATAACATAAGAGGCATAGTCCAAAAACCAATTCTGAAACATTCCCGTAAGCTTCACCTTCGAGAAGGGTTCTTTCATCAGTTTTTCGAATTTCGACCCGCTCTCATTACGACCATCCACCACTTCGGCCGCAACCTTCTCCTTATTCTCGCTATCTTTTCTGTTATCATTCATAACGTTTCAACTCTCTCAAATCAAATCTTCAACATAATCGGCCTCCACACGCAGATTACCCATGATGAACGACTGACGGTCGCTCGTGTTCTTGCCCATATAAAACTCCAACATGTCGTGTATGGGGTCGTTCTTTGTCAGGTGCACCGGTTCCAATCTTATGTTCTCGCCTATAAATTCCTTGAACTCCGTAGGCTTTATCTCGCCCAAACCTTTGAATCGCGTAATCTCCGGATTGGCCCCGAGTTTTTTCAACGCTTTCTGTTTCTCGGCTTCGCTGTAACAGTATATCGTCTCCTTCTTGTTTCTCACCCTGAACAGCGGCGTCTGCAACACAAACAGATGATTCTGTCTGATAACCTCGGGGAAGAACTGAATGAAGAAGGTCATGATTAGCAACCTGATGTGCATACCGTCCACATCGGCATCGGTGGCAATAACAATCTTGTTGTAACGCAGATTCTCTATATCCTCTTCAATATTCAATGCGGCCTGCAACAGATTGAACTCCTCGTTCTCATAGACAATTTTCTTTGTCAGTCCGAACGAGTTGAGCGGCTTGCCTCGCAACGAGAACACCGCCTGCGTGGCGACATCCCTGCTCATCGTTATTGAACCGCTTGCCGAGTTTCCCTCGGTGATGAAAATCATCGTATCCTCCTTCTTGGGATTCTTCACATCGGTCAGATGCACCTTGCAATCGCGCAGCTTTCTATTATTAAGACTCACCTTCTTTGCCGTTTCGCGTGCCTTCTTCTGTATGCCGGATATGGCCTTGCGGTCACGCTCGTTGTCGGCAATCTTCTTATTGAGAATCTTTGCCGTTTCGGGATTTTTATGCAGATAGTTATCGAGTTCCTGCTTCAAGAAGTCCACAATAAACTGTCGCACCGTCACATCTCCCTTCGGAGTCATGTTCTTCGAACTGAGCTTAATTTTAGTCTGGCTCTCAAATTCGGGCTCCTCCACGCTTACGCTGATGGCCGCCACAATCGACGTTCTCACATCCGACGGGTCATAATCCTTCTTGAAGAACTCCTTCATCGTCTTTGCTATTCCCTCCCTGAATGCCGCCTGATGAGTTCCTCCCTGTGTGGTATGCTGGCTGTTTACAAACGAGAAATAGTTCTCGCCATACCCCGTTCCGTGGGTGATGGCCACCTCAATATCGGGCCCCTTCAAATGGATGGGCTGATATAGAGGCTCCTCGGTTATGTTCTCATTCAGCAGGTCCAGCAGGCCGTTCTTCGACGATATTTTATTGCCATTAAAAACAATGGTAAGTCCGGTGTTGAGATAAGTATAATTCTTCAAACGTTGCTCCACATACTCCATGTTGTAATCATAGACGCCGAACACCTCTTCATCCACCACATAGCATATCTCCGTCCCCGTATTATCTTTCACGTTGCTCTCCCAATCGTCGCTCAGTTCCACTCCGGCCGCATAACGTACAATACGGGCCTCTCCGTCGCGTACACTGCGGGCACAAAAACTGCTCGACAACATATTCACCGCCTTAACACCGACTCCGTTCAATCCCACTGTCTTCTTGAACGCCTCGCTGCCATACTTACCGCTGGTATTGATTTTAGACACTGCATCGGCCAACTTATTCAACGGAATACCACGGCCATAGTCCCTGACTCTGACCTCTTTGTTCTCTATGCTCACCTCTATGACCGAGCCTGCCCCCATGATAAACTCGTCCACCGAGTTATCCACAACCTCCTTGATGAGAGTGTAAATTCCATCATCCGGCTGTGTTCCGTCGCCCAACTTTCCAATCCACATACCGGGACGCAGGCGCATCTGCTCCCGCGTACTGAGTGTGGTAATATCCTTATCGGTATAATTTGCTACTGCCATCTCTATCTCATTTTTTCTTTATCTTCAATCTTTTCTTAACTCGGCCAACTTCTCTTCGCTCATCTTCTGCACCATCTGCGCCAACTCTCTCGGCTCCACAGCCCTAATCTGCTCCTTCGACACCGGAGGCATGAATGCGACCTGCATCACCTTCCGTTTCAACAATCCCCCCTCAAACAGCCACTTCGGACCGTTCATCACACATGGCACAATCTCCACATCGGCCTGACGTGCCAGAGCGAATGCACTCTCCTTGAAACGATGAATCTCGCCGTCCTTACTGCGTGTTCCTTCCGGAAATATCAACACCGAGATTCCTCTCTTCAAAAACCTCCTGCCCTGCGACAATACTTTTCTATATGCCCCCGATGCACCTCGCTCTATTGTAATATCGCGTCGGGCCCACAGCACCCAACCGAAGAACGGGATTCTGTAAACCTCGCGCTTCGACACAAACTTGCCATGTCGTCCCCCCAGCGCCATATAAAGCAACGTTATATCCAACATGGACTGATGATTGGCCGTAACCACACAAGGGTCCGTTTTATCGAGATGCTCTTTTCCGGTTATTTCG
>JAZODY010000101.1:0-4434 GCA_045597245.1 Tidjanibacter sp. | reverse complement strand
GATGTGGATGTCAAGGGCGGTGTCAATCTGAAATCCATCTTCGGAGAGAACGCTTTGGCTGTGTTTGTAATGCCGCCGAGTGTGGAGGAGTTGCGCAGGAGATTGGTGGGGCGTGGAACCGATAGTGCCGAAATGATAGAGCGCAGAGTGGCTAAGGCGGAGGAGGAGATAGCCTATGCCGAGAGGTTCGACAGGATTGTGGTGAACGATTCGCTGGAAGAGGCGGTGGAGGAGTGCCGTCGATTGGTGAGCGATTTTCTGGGAGGACAATAATCTTGTGCCATGAAACAGGAGAGGGTCATACTCTATTTCGGGTCTTTCAATCCTGTACACAACGGCCACATGGCTGTTGCGGAGTATGTGCTGGCCGAGGGGCTGTTCGATGAGTTGTGGTTTGTTGTTTCACCGCAAAATCCGCTCAAACCGAAGAGCATGTTGGCCGACGGCCGATGTCGATTGGAGATGGTCCGAAGGGCGATTGAGGCTTCGCAATATGGCGAACGTATGTGTGTTAGCGATGTGGAGTTCGACCTGCCGCAGCCTTCGTTCACGATTAATACAATGAATGAGTTGGAGCGTCGTTATAGTAACAGACGTTTCGCCGTGCTTATGGGAAGCGACTCGGCCGCATCGATTGAGAGCTGGCGTGACTGGCGGACGCTGTTGGAGCGTTATGAATTTTATGTCTATCCTCGCGAGGGAAACAGTGTTGATGCGAGGTTTAAAATATTGAGCGGAGCACCGTTGTTCGATTGCTCGTCCACCCGTGTGAGGGAGGCGGTGGCGTGTGGGGAGAACATCTCGTCATTGGTGTGCTCGGGTGTGGAGAGATATATAAAAGATAACGAGTTATGGAGATGAATGAACGACTTGAATACCTTAATGGTAAAGTGGCCGCAGAACCGCAGAACCCGCAGGTATATATGGAACGCGGTCTTTATTATTATGGGTGCAACGAATTCGGCAACGCCATCAACGATTTGAATGCCGTTTTGCGCTTGGATGCCGATAACGGAGAGGCCAAAGAGTTGCTGAATATGATTAGGGAGATTCTGGCGTTCAGATATACCGACCTGTATAATCCTTGATGAAAGGGCGGTGACGAGACTGAGAGGCCGACAATCCGACGGAAATCGGCCCTGTAAACCAGACGGACGGAGATGTCTGTATTGTTTGTCGTCGGTAACTCAATGAATGTTAATGTTTAAAAATTAGACGACCTGACTGATTGAAGGTCGTGAGGAGTTGGGAGATTAAAACAAATGGAGAAGATAAGAGTGGCTCTTTTGGCGGGCGGCGATTCGTCGGAGCGAGAGGTGGCATTGCGCAGTGCCAAAGCAGTAAAGGAGGCATTTGACAGAGATAAATATGAGGTGACGCTCATCGATATCCACGGGAAGCAGTGGTGCTATGTTGATAACAATGGTGGCAGATGGCCTCTGAACAAGGATGATTTTTCGCTTACGGTGAGCGGAGTCAGATATGAGTTTGATTATGCGTTCATCATAATTCACGGTACCCCGGGCGAAAACGGTATGTTGCAGGGCTATCTGGACCTCATGAGAGTGCCTTATTCGACGGGCGGAGTCGTGCCTATGGCGGTCACTTTCGACAAGGTTACTTGCAAGAGGGTGGTGGCAAGTGTGGGTATTGCTCAGGCCAAAGATGTGTTGTTGCGCAGGGGCGATGAGGTGGATGCCGAGAAGATTGTGGAGAAACTCGGTCTGCCGCTGTTTGTGAAACCCAATGCCAGCGGCAGCAGTTGCGGTGTGAGCAAGGTGAAGAGTGTGGAGGAGTTGCCTATGGCCGTAAAGGTGGCATTCGAAGAGAGCGATGCGGTGTTGGTGGAGGAGTTTCTGGCGGGCAGGGAGATGGCGTGCGGAGTGCTTGTTACGGATAAAGGAAAGCTGCTGTTACCGGTTACGGAGATTATTTCAAAGAACGATTTCTTCGATTATGAGGCAAAATATACGGCCGGTATGTCGTCGGAGATTACTCCGGCACAGATACCTGACCAACTGCGCGACCAACTGCAAGGGTTGGCGGAGAAGGCATGCCGAATCTGCGGCTGTCGCGGATTGGCAAGGGTGGACTTTATGGTCACTCCCTCGGGCGAACCCTATATGATTGAGATAAACGCCATACCGGGAATGGGAACGGGCAGCATCGTTCCGCAACAGATTGAAGCGGCCGGTCTGACCATGAGCGATGTGCTCGATATGATAATTGAAGATACGATATGAAACAGACGATGATAGAGATTGACGGCAAGATTGTCAGCACCGATTTGCTGACCGTGCCGTTTTTGTGCGACCTGAAACAATGCAGAGGATTGTGCTGTGTGGAGGGTACGGGCGGTGCACCTTTGACCGACGAGGAGATTGATGTGTTGGAGAGGGAGTATGACAATTACAGCCGCTATATGATGCCCGAGGGGCGAGAGATTGTGGAGCGCGAGGGATTTATGGTGGTGGATGAGTATGGCGAGTATGCTACGCCGTTGATTGGGGGTGCCGATTGTGTATTCTCGTTTCAGGAGGACGGAGTGGCCTATTGTGCAATAGAGAGAGCATATAATAATGGCGAGTGCGGCTTCCGCAAACCGGTGTCGTGCCATCTCTATCCGGTGAGGGTCAAGAGATTCCGAAACGGAACGGTGGGGTTGAACTACAACCGATGGGATATATGCTCTTCGGCATTGGAGTGCGGCAAACGCTTGGGGGTGCCCATGTACAGAATGTTGAAGGATGCTATCGTGAGGGCGTTCGGGCAGGAGTTCTATGATGCACTCACCGAGGCCGAGGCCTATCTAAAAACCATCGGCGACGAGGAGGATTCGGAAGATTGACCAACTCGAATGAAGTGCAACAGCAGAAATACAGAGATACGAACAAATGATGAGAATTTTTATTAAGATGGCGACCCTGCTGTCGGCGGTCTTGATTGTTACGACGGCGGCCGCACAGCGTGTGACTGATACGGATGCCTTTCCGCGTCTGCCGCTCGATACGCTCAATACGGAGACCGATGGCGTAAAAATAATCACCTTCACCAATAATACATGGGAGTATCACTTTGCGGATAAAGAGGAGTGGGAGCAGAGTGAGATTTTTGCGGAGAATTGGGTTACGGACCGTGTGGCTGCCTATAAGGATGATGTGAAGACTCTGCCTGATGAGATGGAACTGACGCTCATTGACGATTTCGACGATTTTCATCCTCCCTATGTGGGCAAGGTGTATTCGCGTTACGGCTATCGCGGACGTCGCGCACACGGAGGAACGGATATTCCGCTCGACCGCGGCGACCCAATCTACTCCACCTTTGCCGGCAAGGTACGTTATGCACGATATAATTCGGGTGGATATGGCAACCTTGTCATCATCCGTCATTTCAACGGATTGGAAACATATTACGGCCACTTGTCGGCAATGAATGTTGCGGTAGATGATTATGTGGTGGCGGGGCAGGTGATAGGCTATGGCGGAAATACGGGACGCAGCACAGGTCCGCATCTTCACTACGAAATGAGATACCGAGGAATGACCTTCGACCCCGAGCGACTGATTGATTTTCAGGAAGGGTTCCTGCGCTACCAGACCTTTGCGATAGAGAAATCATACTTCAATGTCAATTCGCGGGCCAATGAGATGTTGGAAGACTACGACGACGAGTTGGAACTCTTTGCGCAGAGTGGAGAGGAGCTGACCTCGGAAGATATTTTGCACAATATAGAGAAGGCCGAGGCGGAGCGTGCAAAGGCTGCCGAGCCGCAGTATTATACCATCAAGCGCGGCGACAATCTGGGTAGCATTGCCCGCAAGCACGGCATTTCAATCAATGAATTGTGTAGCCTGAACGGAATCAAATCCACCTCCACTATTTATGCCGGAAAGAGGTTGAGAGTCAAATAATATTAAAAGAGGGGCAGTCCGCGCTGGATTGCCTCTCTTCATTGTCTGTTCGGTGTTTATCTGCTGTAATCTCTTGCGCCGAAAATCATCGAACCGATACGTACCATGTTGCTGCCGCACTCTATGGCCAACTCAAAGTCGGAGGTCATGCCCATCGATACGATGTCGAACTCATCGCCTATTATGGTGCGGTAATGGTCCTGCATCCGTTTCAGGGTGCGAAACTCCTGCTCGACTATCTTCATGTCCTCTGTGAGTGAGCCGACGGTCATAAGGCCGCGCAGACGGATGTTTCTATACTCTTTGAATCTGCCTGATGCTATATATGCGTCCAGCTCGTCGGCCGACCATCCGCTTTTACTCTCTTCTTGCGCCAGATGCACCTCCAACAGAACGTCTATGGTGCGATTGTTTTTTGCGGCATGTTTGTCGATGCAAGCCAACAGATTGTCCGAATCCACCGAATGTATCAGTTTAACAAATGGGGCAATGTATTTCACCTTGTTGGTCTGCAAATGTC
>JAZODY010000100.1:0-1762 GCA_045597245.1 Tidjanibacter sp. | reverse complement strand
TCCAGCGTGTTCAGGCGGCCCTTGTAGCCATACTTGCGGATCAGCTTGTCCACCTGATCGTCCTCACCGAATCGCTCGATACCGGGAGCCAGCACCAAAAGTTCACCGCCGTCGGCAATAGCCATGCGGGTACGGTAGACGCTCTTGTTTCCAACCCATGTGCTCTTGAACTCCTCGGGGTCCATATATACCACACATTTGTTTATGGGTTTGTCCACCATGATGAAGTTTACCTCCAAAGACAACTCGGCCGCTTTTTTGTAGCACTCAATGTCGTCACCGATGAACAGACCTTTCACAACCAACTTGTCGTTCTCGTCCTTGCCAATCACCGTAAGCACATAGAGAATCGGCAGCTCCTTGATGAAATTCTGCACCGCATACTCCATGACATCTCTCACCGGACTCATCGCGCGACCCATGATGCGCTCCATGCCGTACGTTGCACCTATGTAGTGGCTCTTGTTGATACCCTCCGAGCCGCCCGTACCCACAAAGATGTTCTTTGTGTAATTGGCCATGCCGATAACCTCATGAGGCACCACCTGACCCGGCGATACGATGAGGTCCACCGTGGGGTCCAACAAAAGTTTATTCACCTGTGCCGGCCATGCGTAATTCAGACGACCCTCCGACACCTTGTTTACATACTCGGCCGGAACTTCGCCCACCGTCACAACATCATTACGCCAGTCGTGAACCCTGAACAACTCTTTGGGTATGCTGCCGAACATCTTGCTCAACTGCTCGTCGGTCATGGGTGAATGGGTGCCCAGAGCAGGCATTACGTCGGTCAGTTTGTCGCCATAATACTGATAAACCATCTCGGTGATGGGGCCTGCAAATGAATTGAAACGTGTGAAATCGGGCGGCAACGCGATGACGCGATTCTTCTGGCCCAACTTATCGAACACGTCATTCAGTATCTCCTTTATCTCGGCGGGGGAGATACAATCGTTCTTTGAACCTCTACTATAATATAACATTGTGCTTGTTTCTCTTTAATTTGTCTGTGTTACACGAATTAACGTTTTACGCGGGCGTTACCCTGCCAGATGCTCCAAATCTGCTCTTCGTCGGCCGGCTGTGCATAGTCGGTAAGGAACGTGGTTGCCAATGCTCCGCTTGCCCATCCGAACTGGATGCACTTCTCGCCTTCCCAGCCGCGGAGGATACCGTAGAGCATACCGCCCACAAAGCCGTCACCGCCACCGATGCGGTCCAATACGCGAATCTCTTTCGGCATGATGACGTGCCAATTCTCCTCCTCCAACATGATTGCACCCCAGTTGTGGCTGTTGGTGTTGTTTACCTCGCGCAACGTAGTGGCAAATACCTGTGCGTTGGGATAAGAGGCTTTCACGCGTTTAATCATCTCTTTGAAACCGTCGATTTTTGCAGCAATATCCTTACCGCCGGCCTCGGGGCCCTCGATGTTAAGACACAGCTGGAAGTCCTCCTCGTTACCGATGAGAATATCTGATACGCTGGCAATCTCCGAGAAGATGGCATGCAACTCCTCCTCGCGACCCTTCCAGAACGAAGCGCGGTAGTTGAGGTCAAACGAGATGCGGGTGCCGTATTTCTTGGCTGCTCTGGCCAACTCCAAGCAGAATTTGCTGGTCTCGGGGCTCAATGCACCCACCAAACCCGACAGATGGACAATCTGAACACCCTCTTCGCCGAAGATGCGGTCCAAATCGAAGTCTTTCACATTCAGCGTACGACCCACCTCACCGCTGCGGTCGTTCCACACGCGGGG
>JAZODY010000099.1:0-1955 GCA_045597245.1 Tidjanibacter sp. | reverse complement strand
GGCGACATAGACCCCGTCGCGAATGTCGGGCAGATGCTCCACCGTAAGGTTTGCGGTGGGGAATCCTATGCGGCGACCTATTTTGCGCCCGTCGGTTACGGTGCCGATGATTTTGGCTCTCTTCATTGTCATTAACTCATTAACAATCCACAAAAATAATACTTTGTTTGAAAAGGGCGGATTTTTTTTTAATTTAGCGCAAAATATGCATGACATGAATGAAATCGTACACCCCAAAGGAAAACTCTACTACTCTATGGGAGAGGTGTGTGAGTTGTTCGGTGTGAGGCCGTCGCTCCTCCGCTTCTGGGAAGAGAACTTTTCGATATTAAATCCGCGGCGTAACAGTAAGGGTAACAGACTCTTTTCTCCGGCCGATGTGGATACGGTAGGGTTGATATACAATCTGGTTAAAGAGCGCGGAATGACGTTGGCCGGTGCTGAGAAGAAAATCAAGCAGGACCGCAAAGGTAAAAACAGGCTGAATAAAAATGTTGAAATCATACAGCAGTTGCAAAAGATTCGCAATCTGTTGCGTGAGGTGAAGGAGGATTTGGATAATGACGAGAATGTGGTGGCCCGATTCGACGATGACTATCCGGCAGATGAGCCGACCGTAACGGCGGACATTGCCGCGGCGGAAATCCCGCAGACTGCCGTATCGACCGAAATCGAAGAGAAGGCTCCCGCGCCGAAAAGAAGAGAGAGTAAAGGTGCAAAGGTGGTTGCCGGGTCGGAGGCACGACCTGTCAAACGTGGCCGTAAGAAAAAACCGACATACGAGGAGCAGTATCTCGACCTGTTCTCCATGTTCGATGTGGAGCAGGTGAGTGTGGATGTCACCTCCATGGAGCAGATGAACGGAACTCTTGCCGATGAAGGGGAGGCAGTCAGGGCGGCGTGGGAAGAGAGTACAAAGCGTGTGGCGGCGGATAGTGGCACAAAAGAGGAGAACGAAACCGCATCGGAGCGGGAGGTCGTGAACGAGGAGGTTGTCGATGAAGACGGTCTTGCGGTGGTTGCGACGCCGCAAAAAGGAGAAGGGATTATTGAGGTGCCCGAGCAGATACCCGAACCTGAAAAAGAGGAGGAACGAGAGCCTAAGGTGCGACAGGTCTTCTTTTAGATGCGGCGACGCAGAGAGGAAAGGTGTGTTTTGAGAGAGGAACACTATGGCAAAATGTGGAACAAATAAAAACAGAGGGATAGGAAACTATATGAAAGTGAGGGATATTGCGGCGGTGATAGAGGCGGCGGCGGAGTTGTCGTGGCAGGAGGGATACGACAATGCGGGCCTTATTGTGGGGGACCGCGAGGCCGAGGTGAGGTCGGCATTGCTGTGTGTGGATATTACGGAGAGTATTCTCGACAAAGCCGAGGAGTTGGGCGTGGATATGGTTATCTCACACCACCCGATTATCTTCCACGGACTGAAACAACTCATCGGCGACAACGAGGTCCAGCGTGTGGTGACGCGGGCCCTGCAACGAGGTATCGCACTCTATGCGTGCCATACGAATCTCGACAGTGCTCCGATGGGAATAAGTCACCGTCTGGGTGCGATGTTCGGGCTGCGTGAGATGGCGTTGTTGGAGCCTACGCGTAACGACCGACCCGATGTGGGTTTCGGTATAGTGGGCGAACTGCCGCAAGAAGAGGGAGTGAAGGAATTTCTGGGGCGTGTGAAGAGTGTGTTGGGACTCAGCTCGTTGAGGTATAGCAGACCTTATAAACAGACGGTGCGCAGGGTGGCTATATGCAGCGGCTCGGGAGCCTCGCTGATTGAACGTGCGAAAGCCGTCGGGGCGGATGTGTATATTGCCGCCGACTTCAAATACAACGATTTTATCGATGCCGGTCGCGAAATCGTGATTGCCGATGCAGGCCATTTTGAGACGGAATATTGCGCAATTGACATTTTATTTGATGTTTTATCAAAAAAAATACCTATCTTT
>JAZODY010000098.1:0-3162 GCA_045597245.1 Tidjanibacter sp. | reverse complement strand
AGTACGGCATAGAGTCGTGCCACGACAACACTCTGCAACGCATCAATCGAGGTCACGACTTCGAATGTGCCCGCAGGGCTGTGGAGAGCACCGCCCGACGAGGCATCCACTGCGGCGGTCACTTCATACTCGGACTGCCCGGCGAGAGCGATGCCATGATGGTTGAGCAGACCGACTTAATCAATTCGCTGCCCCTCACGACCGTAAAGTTTCACCAGTTGCAGATTTTCAAACAGACAATCATGGCCGAGGAGTACAGAAAGAGTCCCGAACAGTTCCGTTTCTGGACACTGGACGAATATATAGATTTGTTCATAGAGATACTCTGCCGTCTGCGCCCCGACATGGTTGTGGAGCGATTTGCGGGCGAGGCACCGCCACGCTTTCATGAGGCCGGCCAATGGGGACTGATACGCAACGAACAACTGCTCGCCATGCTCGAAAAAAGGCTTGATGAACGGGGCCTGCATCAGGGTATTTTTTATTAAGGTACCGCCCGACGAGATTATTCGGCATCTACTCATAGCCAAGCAGGGAATGTTTATTGTCTGCCGAGTTCCCCTCGGAAGGAGGTCTTCGCAATATTCCGGCATGCACGCAGATGGAGCGCCCCACAGAAGGAGTTCCCGCAACAACCCGAGACCTCACAGAAGGAGTCCCCGCAACAACCCGAGCACCCCACAGAAGGAGTCCCCACAACAGCCCGAGCACCCCACAGAAGTATAATATTTAAAAAAGTTCGGAGAAGATTTTGACGGATTTTATGTGATTTACGGCGTCGAGATGATAACCGAGATAGAGCAGGAGAGCATTGAGAAAATCGCTGCGTCGCGCTCGCGATAATTCGAGTCGGGCCATTTTATCGGGTTGCAACTCCATGAGAAGATGGAGGATACGGGCATTCTCCACCCCGAACACAGCCCCTCCGGCAGGCATCAGGTGAGAAAATCGCCCCTCAACAATATCGAAGAAACAACCCTCGTCATAATCGTTCTGAGGATAGAAACCGAGCAATCCGCTTAGTTTCACCAGAAACCACAGATGAAAGTTGGCCACCCCGTCGTTCATCTCATCAAGAGCCGCCACACACGACTCCACGAAACGGAACAGAGTTTCGTTGGGTTCCGACTCACGCACCAACCTGTATAGCACCTCGGCAATGAAGAGCGCGATGGTGCTCTTTCTCACATCGAAAGGCAGTGTCCTGAGCGGCATGGCGAGCCGCACCTCCTTCATGCGATGGAGCTGCATTTTGGGCGATTCCATACCCTCGAATTCGATGGGGAAGAGCGGCTGAAAGAGAGCGTTTTTGTTTGACTTACCGCTCTTTTTGACGCCCTGAATCATATAGTTCTGCCTCCCGAAAAGGTCGGTAAGAACATAGGCGACCATTGAGGAGTCGCCATACTTTACGGTGTGTAGAACGATGCCTTTTGCCTTGTAAGTCTTCATGATGCGGAGTGAAAAAACTCTGTTGCAAGACAAATATAGTATTTTTCCCGACATTTTTTTGCTCCGAAAGTTGTAAAGATGCAAATTGTTTGTATCTTTGCACCTCGAAAGGAGAGGTACTCCAAAAAACCACGGGGTGTAGCTCAGCCCGGTTAGAGTACACGTCTGGGGGGCGTGTTGTCGCTGGTTCGAATCCAGTCACCCCGACTAATTGAAAGTCTTGATATTCAATCGAATATCAAGGCTTTTTCTTTTGCTGCATATCGCCTACTCTCGGCAGTGGAACACAAGTGGAACACGAATGGTCGCTATTCGATTTTGTGGCTCTCTAAATGTGTATCAGTGGATAAAATCGACCTGCCACAATTGCGACAGGTCGGGCAGCCAAGGCGCGTAAATGATGCTGATGCGGTTTACAACTATGAGTGGATATGATAACAACCGCAACCAATATCCTATACGAATGAGTTTCGGTCAATGGAGTAGCCACTCCCTTTTATTAGTCTTTGTGGAGCCTCTATACAGTGGTACGAAATAGAGGGTTAATGAATTTTATTGAGTTTCTGACTACATCGCCTCTAATCGTCCTTAAAATTCTCCTACTGTCATCTAATAAAACGACCCGCCAATGATTTTGGCAGGTCGCAAATAGAATCAGAATTATCCAATCAACAACAGAATTGAGCAGTGCCCATCGGGTAATTTATCGTCAATACCATATCCCCAAACAAGGTTTACATTGGGAATTGCATCGTTGATAATACGCAGGATGCTTTGCACCTGCTCATATTGCACCTCAACATCCGCACTATACCCAATTCGCAGAACGGCCTTACTCGCTTTATCGGGATTGACCTTTGTCATTTCTGCTTGCAATCGGGGTGTGATGTTGGTTACATCATCATGTATCCTAATCAGCAATGGGTGCTCATTTTGTTGCAAGACACTTTTTATATCGTTTAGGTTAATACATATTACATTTTTGCAATACTGATTAAAGGTTTCAATTATCTCTTGTTGCATCCGTATATGATTCATTGTTTTTATCAATAGATGTTAGCTTTTGGACATCGTGATTACGAGTAAAGTACATTATTATAAGTCCAAGTAAAAATGTTGAAATGGTGATGCCAGCAACTAATATATTGCGTAAATCTCGATATAGATTACGGAAATCTTCTTGAATTGATGCCTTTGTAGAGAGAATATGCCCGTCTGTATTTGCAACCTCTTGCAGAATCTGTGAAAAGATAGTATCATTTCCCGAATATTGTTTAGGCTTTATGGTTACATCTTCTAATTGAAAAATGGGCTCGCCAAAGTTACTCATTACAAGATATGGTACAGATACTAAAAGGATACAGCAAATTAGCATTGCACGAGAACGCTTTACAGTGTAAAATAGATCATATTCAGCCATTCGTTGTGCTAATTTTTTTAGGCGTAGTTTCCAGATTACCCATGTCATAAAAAGCAACACAATACAGTCGATTGTTGTGGTATGTTCTGCATAAAAATAAAAGTCAAGTTCAGTTAATCCCCATAATATGACACAGATTATGACATAAAGGATTGCAAATATAAACCAATATCCAAAGGTCTTCAGCCCAGCCCATAGCATATTATCAAAGATGCCTCTTTTTGATAATGGTTTGGTGCCACCTAATGAATCTACCATAATACCGTATCGATATTCGACATAGTACGATA
>JAZODY010000097.1:0-4125 GCA_045597245.1 Tidjanibacter sp. | reverse complement strand
CTCCTCGTAGGTCAGCACCGGAATACCATATCCATTCTCGCCATAGGTTCTGCCATTCATCTCGGCAATCGTATACTGCCACTTATCCAAAAACATGGAGCAGCCCGGGCAGTTGCATACAATGAAATCGGGCTTATAGGGTGCCATCGACTCCAACTTCTTCTTGGAATTGGCCACCGAATATCCTCTGTTGGCCTGCACCAGATAGTTCCTGAAACCGAAACCGCAACAATGGCGACGCTCCGGATAATCGACCACGCTGCCTCCCCACGACTCAATCATGCCGGCCAGCACATAAGGAAACTCCGCTCCGCCGATACCCGACTTGGGGAAAATCTTGGCATAATGGCAACCGATATGCTCCACTCCCTTCAACATCTCGCCCGTATATTTATTCACCAACGTATATTTTGCCTTCTCTGCAATATGGTCTCTGTGGTGGAAAATGATGTCCGACGCATGGGCCAGACTCTTGGGTTTCTTAAACTCCCTGCCCGTAGCCTTATAGAGCATTTCGCGTGTACGCTCCTCCGTCTCCGGAAACTCGGCCCACGTCTCCATCATCTCCGTAAAGATGCCGAAAGTGGTGATGCACGATGTGACAAAATTCTCATATCCCGCCTCTGTCATGATGGACATCGCGCGCGCCACAACGGTCATTATTGTCTCCAACGGCACCACATCGCCATGATAGCCGATACCTGTGCAGGAGGTGAGGTTGGCATCGTCGAAAACATCAATGCCCAAGTCGTTGCGCAGGATGTTCAAAAACGCCTTCTCCGATGCGGGAAAAAAGTTTTGACGAATACAACTTCTGAAATAGAAATACTTATCGTCCGGAATATCTTTCTGATATGTGTTCCATGAATTGCGTTCCATTGCCATCTTTTTAACCGTTTAGTTTAATGATTGTTGTGGGTGTTGCTGTTATAGGTGTAGACATTCAGGAAATACTCTTCGTTGGCTCCGTCGTAACCCATCTCGCGAGCCTTGCGGTCGGAATGTTGCTCGATGCAATTGAAGAACTCCTCGCCGCCCGTAACCTTGAAAATCTCTCGCAACTCCCTGAGCGACTCGTCGCTTATTCGACGCAACGGTCCGGCTCCTATCTTCTGATAATTGGGCGAAAACTTGGAATAAAAATCCTTATCATTGTCATGCACCCACCCCCAAATAGGTCCTTGCTCGGGGTGCAACTCCGGTTTGACAAGTGCCGGAGTGAGGCAATATCCGGTTGAAAGGATGGAATCGCCCACCGTACGTTTCACAGCCAACTGCTGGCGTCCCTTCTCCGACTCGGCAAAGAAACCCAACTTCTGCGACAACATGCGCAACGACTGAATAATATAACCCGGGGTATTGTTTCGCGGACAGCGCGGGCGACACGACATACACTCGCCGCAATACCATATCGTATTGCTCTTCATCAGTGCCTCTATCTCATCGTCGTTCTTGCGCTGCACGATGGAGACAATCTGTCGCGGGTCGTATTCATAATACTCCGCCGCCGGACAGACCGCCGTACACACACCGCAGCCCATACAAGCAGTAAGGCCCTCGCGCATGCGCACGTCCTGCATCAATAAATCGTAATATTTGCTCATAGTTTCATGTGTTTGTATTTCGTTGCGTCACACCGCATCGCAATACACCACAAAGATACTCCCATTTAATCGGATTGTAAATAAGTAAAAATACCTAATTTACCCATAAAAAAAGGCCGACTTCCACATGGAAGTCGGCCCATATCCCTAATTTAGAAATAGTAAGTTTCGTATTCTTGTGTAATTCAAAGGTCTTTCCTGTCAGGCACCTTCATCTCCTCAATGCAACGATCGGTCGGCATCTTCATCTATCTCCCAGATGCCTCCCTCACCGAACAGACCTTCCAACCACTGCTCCATATACCCCGTACGCAAAGCCACATCCAAGATAGTGAATCTGTGGCGGATATACGTCGCCCTGCGGAACGTCTCTCTCAAATGGGCCTTGGTGATGCCAATCTGCAACGGCGAAACCGGAGCACCCACCAACACCAAACGGTGAGCCACCGAAGTATAAGGAATCAACTGCTGGCTGAGCCTGTTACGAATCGACCACCAATTATTCTTCAACGTGGTCAGCTGCATCCTAATCTCATCCTTAGTCCTATGCTTTGCCTTGCTCTCCTGCAAACATATCGAAAGGAAATCGGTGTCGGAGAAGATTTCTCTCACTCTCTGCTCCATCTCCTCCCACGTGGGCCATGCGGCAACAGCCGCCTCCACATCCAACTTAGACATGTCGGTGGCCAACATCTGCTCATAAAAAGCCGTCACCGCCAACATTCCTATACTCACCTGAAATCCGTGTGAAGGTGTCATGTCGCCGAACTTGTGATTCTCCATGTTCCACACATGGCTGAACTGATGCTCGGCTCCCGACGCCGGACGACTCGAACGCAACGACTGCATCGCAAATCCGCCCAAAATAAGCCCCTCCACCAACATCTCAATGGAATTGACATTACCCTGCTTGATACCCTTCGGGTCGGCCAATGCCTCCTTCAAACCGCATTGGGATATGTCCCACGCAAATTTGTCGATGGTATCGACCCCCATCTCCTCGGCCAAAATCCAGTCCGCACCTGCCGTCACCTTTGCAAACAAATCGGCATATCCGGCCGCCGTAAGACGCGATGGAGCCGAAGCTATGACTGCCGTATCGGCCAATATCGCCAACGGTGCATCGCAATCGAAATCCTGCTTCTCGCCCAGATAGGTGATTGAGGCTCCATGTGACGCATAGCCGTCCATCGAGGCCGCCGTGGCAACAGACATATATTTAAGGCCCGATTTGTAAGCACTTAATTTTGTGATATCGTTGATGGTTCCCGCACCTATCGACACCGGAGCAGCATCGGGCTTGTCGGCAAGATACTCCGTAAGACGCTCGATATATTGATACTCGGCAAAAAAGTGCTCCTCGTCGAAGATGAACGGCTCATACATCTCCACTCCCTCACGCTCAAAAGAGGAACTGACGATATCATAAAACCGCTGGTATCCGAGAATGTCAGTAACTATCAGAGCCTTCCTGCCCGGGAACTGAGAGCTGAACAGCTCGCCCACCTCGGCCAATATATTGGGACCAATGCGCAGGGCTTTCGTCTCGCTCGCCACGGCAAGAGCCTCTTGTATTCTGGCATTATTACTCATTCCGTTACCTTTATAAGTTCATGTGGTAGCTCCGTATGCACAAATGCACCGCCTTTCCGATTTCATCAAACGAAAAACACGGAACAACGCTACGGATTGCTCATAAAATTAATGCAAAGATAATAAAATTTGTTTATTATTTATCTTTTCGCTCCACAAAATAGCTTTGCGACTTGATGAGATTGCGAGATTGAAGCACCATTGTCTTGGTTTCGCCCAGTATGGTGAGATAGAGATTGGCCACCTTCGTATCCGACGAGCCGCCCTGCACGCGCCGCAATTGATTCTTGATGGCCTGAGATATTATCTCGAATATTTGCTCGCGCATATCAAACACCTTGTCGAGGTCGGTAAAGTCATAGGTCCTTAGCATGAGTACAATTTTCTCATACATCTTGGTCACCGTCCCCGCAATGGTCAGCAGGTCCGACACCTCCTCGGCACTCATGCCGCGGTAGTTGTTGTCCACATGCTCGAAACAGGGGCGCGTGATATGCAGCAGCGACTTGGTTATCTCGCTCAGATAGTCCACCACCAACACATAGTAGTGACCTCGCTCGGCATAGCGAGCTTCGAGATGTTGCAAGGTGGGATAGATTTCGTATTTCCTCTCTCGTGCGCTGTAATACAACTCGTTGCACTCCCTCAACAACTCCCTCAACATCTTACGGTCCGCCCTCAACACCGCCTCCACCGACTGACGATAGATGGCCGAGGTGCGTGTGAGGGTATGGGTTACCTCCTCAACCATATCGCTCAGCAGTTCGTCTTCGTCCTTCGACTCGGCCTCGGCCTTCGGGCTGTCGCATATGCCTCTCTCTCTGCGACGCAATCGGCCGCGCAACATCAACAACAGACACAGGGCCGCCACCGATACAGCGATGACGGGATTCAGAGCCATAAGCAAAAAAGTGACCAACAACGAAAC
>JAZODY010000096.1:0-11117 GCA_045597245.1 Tidjanibacter sp. | reverse complement strand
ACGGCTACTGCGGCACGCCCAAAACGTTGAAAGCGGTGGAGGAGAATCAGGATTTGCAGGACAATCTGGGTGTTGCTGCCCATTTGATTCATGGTTCGAGCGAGGGCCGATTCTCGATTACCTACTGCCCCGGCTTCCTCTCCAAAGAGGAGATAGAGAGTGTGGGTTTCAACTACGGCGACCTGAAATCGACCATGGAGAGATACAACCCCGAGGTGTTGAAAGACGGATGGAACATAATGCCCGATGGCGAGGAGATTTTCTATATCTCCAATCCCGCATTGGGCTTGTGGGCACATAAAGACAGATTTAACGACTGATGAAGATAGTTTGCGACAATAAGATTCCGTTCCTCAAAGGAGCATTGGAGCCCTACGGCGAGGTGATTTACCTGCCGGGTGCCGACACCACGGCCGAGGTTGTCAAGGATGCCGACGTGATTGTGACACGCACACGCACCAAGTGCACAGAGGCGTTGCTGAAAGATTCGTCGGTGAAGATGATTGTGACCGCCACGATAGGTTTCGACCATATAGACACACAGTGGTGCGAGCAGAACGGCATAGAGTGGACCAACTGCCCGGGATGCAACTCGGGTTCGGTGCAACAATACATTGCCTCGGTGCTGGTAAATCTGGCCCAAGACCACGGATTCGACATGAAGGAGAAGACCGTAGGAGTTGTGGGTGTTGGAAACGTCGGAAAGAAGGTGGCAAGAGTGGCCGAGTTGCTCGGTTTCAAGGTGCTGCTTAACGACCCTCCCCGAGCCCGCAAGGAGGGCGAGGAGGGCTTTGTGAGCCTCGACACCATCATCGAAAATGCCGACATCATCACGGTGCACGTTCCTTTGCAGCGCGAGGGCGAGGACGCCACGTTCCATCTGTTCGACGAAAGCCGACTGGCCAAACTGAACAAGGAGCAGGTGCTGATTAACAGTTCGCGTGGCGAGGTGGTCGATGGTGACGCACTGAAAGAGGTGCTGAAATCGGGAGGTATAAAGGCAGCCGTATTGGATGTGTGGGAAAAAGAGCCGGGCATCGATGCCGAGTTGTTGAAATTGCTTTATGTGGGTACGCCCCACATTGCGGGTTACTCGCTGGACGGCAAGGCCAACGGAACCACCATGAGCGTGCAGGCAATAGGCCGTAAGTTCGACCTGCCCTGCAAGGAGTGGGAAGCACAAAACGTCCCCCTGCCCGAGCAGCCGGTGGAGTTCGAGATAGATGCAAAGGGTCTCACCATGCAGCAGGTACTGAGCATGGCGGTGTTGCACACCTATGATGTAAAGAAGGATTGTGGCAGATTGCGCGAATCGATAGCGACCTTCGAGAAACAGAGGGCCGACTACCCGGTACGCAGAGAGTTCGCAACCTTCACCCTCCACTTGAAAGGAGCCGACGAGCAGACCTCGGAACGTTTGGCCGCCATGGGATTCAAGTTGGCATGAAACGTACGGCGGAGGATTGCAGAGAAAGAATGACAAAACAAAAAAGAATAACAAAAACTAACACATAAACTAAACAAAAAGAGAGATGAAAGCAGTTTCAGACATCGGATTGATAGGTCTTGCCGTAATGGGCGAGAACCTCGTATTGAACATGGAGAGCAAAGGTTTCCATGTAAGCGTATATAACCGCACTGTGGAGAAGGTGGAGAACTTCGTAAACGGTCGCGGCAAAGGCAAAAACATCTATGGCGCAACTTCGTTGGAGGACTTGGTTGCTTCGTTGAAGGCTCCCCGCAAGGTGATGCTGATGGTGAAGGCTGGTCAGGCAGTAGACGACTTCATCGAGAAGTTGATTCCGCTGTTGGAGCCGGGCGATGTCATCATCGATGGCGGCAACACCCACTTCCCCGACACCAACCGTCGTACGGCATATGTTGAGAGCAAAGGTCTGCTCTATATAGGTACCGGCGTATCGGGTGGCGAGGAAGGCGCATTGAAGGGTCCGTCGATGATGCCGGGCGGTTCGAAAGCCGCATGGCCCATAGTTAAGCCCATTTTCCAAGCAATCGCCGCAAAGGTGACCGACGGTCCCTGCTGCGACTGGGTTGGCGAGAACGGAGCCGGTCACTTTGTAAAGATGGTACACAACGGTATCGAGTATGGCGACATGCAGCTCATCTGCGAAGCCTACCAGATTATGAAAGATATGCTCGGCATGTCGGCCGAAGAGATGCACGAGGTATTCGCCGAGTGGAACAAGGGCGACTTGGACAGCTACCTGATTGAAATCACCCGCGACATTCTGGCCTACAAAGACGAGAAAGGCGAGACCACGGTGGATTACATTCTCGACACGGCAGGTCAGAAAGGTACCGGTAAATGGACCGCCATTGCAGCTTTGGACCACGGTGTACCCCTGACTCTCATCGGCGAGGCCGTATTTGCACGTTGTCTGTCGGCTCAGAAAGAGGAGCGCGTGGAGGCATCGAAGATTCTGGCCGGTCCGAAACCCGCATTCACCGGTGACAAGAAAGCCTTCATCGAGGACCTTCGCAAGGCTCTGTTTGCATCGAAGATTATCTCCTACGCTCAGGGTTACACGCTGATGCGTACGGCAGCCAAAGAGTTCGGTTGGGACCTCAACTACGGCGGTATCGCACTGATGTGGAGAGGCGGTTGCATCATCCGTTCGGTATTCTTGGGCAAAATCAAAGATGCATTCACCCAGAACCCCGCTCTGGCCAACCTCGTTTTGGCCCCCTACTTCACCGAGAAACTGAAAGAGGCTCAGTCGGGATGGAGAAACGTTGTGGCTCAGGCCGCCGCCAACGGAGTTCCCGCTCCGGCAATGTCGGCAGCTCTGTCCTACTATGACGGCTATCGTTGCGACCGTCTGCCCGCCAACCTGTTGCAGGCACAGCGCGACTATTTCGGTGCTCACACCTACGAGCGTACGGATTGCCCGAGAGGTCAGTTCTTCCACACCAATTGGACCGGTGAGGGTGGCGATACCGTTGCCGGAACCTATATTGCATAAGGCTGAGGGTGTACAAATTGTAAAAGGAAACAAGTAAAAGAGAAACAAACAAAAACTAACGAAAGAATGGAATCAGCAGTAAAACTCTATTCATTGTCGATTAAAGAGAGCAAGACGTGGCTCTTCTCGACAATCTTTGTGGCCGGCAACATCATTCTGCCGCAGATATGCCACATGATTCCGCAGGGTGGTCTTATCTTCCTCCCCATCTACTTCTTCACGCTGGTGGCCGCATATAAATACGGTCTGGCGGCAGGAGTGATGACGGCAGTGTTGTCGCCCGCAATCAACTCCATGCTTTTCGGTATGCCGGTGGCGGCAATGTTGCCGATAATCATGGTTAAATCGATTATTCTTGCTTGCGCTGCCTCGCTTGTGGCAAAACGCATGGGTCGCATCTCCATTCTGGGTGTGGTACTTGCAGTTTTGGCCTATCAGGCAGCCGGTTCGGCCATTGAGTGGATTGCAACGGGCAGCTTCGCAGCCGCCATGCAGGACATCACTCTCGGCCTGCCCGGTATCGCATTGCAGATACTCGGCGGTTATCTCGTTCTCAAAGCCATCGCAAAGCTCTGAGAATAGAGTGGACGTCAAAAGAGAAACGGTAGTTCCGAAATGGAACTACCGTTTTTTTGTTATACTCGGTCGGAAAGAGTGGCCGGCACGCCTTACTTGCTCATCGGCTCGCCCGACACTGCCCCACCCGACATCCGAAAGTTATCTGTTATACACCGCCGAATGCGCTGTAACCACCATCGACAGGTATGCAGATACCCGTAACAAACGACGAGATATCGCTCAACAGATAGAGCAAAGTACCGATAAGGTCTTCGGGCTCGCCGAACTTGTGGGTCGGGGTATTGGCAATAATTTTGTGTCCGCGGGGTTTCAACTCGCCGGTCTGCTCGTCGGTCAAGAGGAAACGGTTCTGGTTGGTGAGGAAGAATCCGGGAGCGATGGCATTAACACGGATACCCATCTCGGCAACATGAACAGCATACCACTGAGTGAAGTTGTTGATTGAGCCTTTGGCAGCCGAATAAGCGGGAATCTTGGTCAAAGGACGGATGGCATTCATCGACGAGATGTTCACCACGTTACCTTTGCCGGCTTCGAGCATGTCGGTCGTGAAGACCATAGTTGCCAACAAAGTACCCTTGAAATTGAGGTCGTAAACTCTCTGGAAACCCTCCATAGCCAGACCGTAGAATGTCTTGTTGAGGTCACTGAGGTCCTCTTTCGACATCTGCTCCACCTCGCAGGTGGCCATAGGCGAGTTACCGCCGGCGCAGTTGATGAGGAAATCGATTTTACCCAGTTTCTCGTTCACCTCTTTCTTGGCGGCAATCAGCGAATCTTTGTCGAGCACACTTGCCACAACACCGATAGCATTAACACCGAACTCGGCAGCCAACTCCTCGCCACGCTTGGGAGTGTCGGGATGGAGGTCGATAACAGCCACATTGATACCGGCACTTGCCAAACCCTTAGCCAAAGCGGTACCGATAATACCATATCCGCCCGTGAGGACGCATACACGACCTTTAAGGTCATCGAATGAATACTTCATGATTAGAACAATAAAAAGTTAAATGTTAAAGAAAATTCTTCCATATCGAACGCCACAAACTCCTCGGGCCGCAACCCGAATATTTTTATCGCGCTCTTATCGCAAATTTAGCAAAAACCTTATTAAATACAAATAAAATTTTTGTATTTTTGCAAGGTATGAGCCCGTTTCTATCGACTCTCCACCATAAAACAACGAGGCGGCAGACGGAGCGAACAAAGAGCGAACAAAGAGCGAACAAAGAGAAAACAGAAGAACAAAAACTCAATAATTAAAAAATTACTACTATGAAAATCGGAAAATACTCATTCGGAGTGGGCGACCGTTTCTCACACGAAGGAGAGGCTCAGTTGAGCGCAATCATGAAGGCACAGAAGGAGCTTAATCTCGACATCACCCCTGTATGGAACAAGTCCAACCGCGAGCACAGCATCGTTCACTCGGTACCTATGGACACCCGCGTGGAGGCCGACAACGCTGTCAAGGCAATGGGCTACACGGGTCAGTATTTCGTTGATGCCGACCATATCAACATGTCGAATGTGGATAAATTCATTGAGGCTTCGGACTTCTTCACCATCGATTTGGCCGACTTCATCGGCAAGCAGGCCGACGAAGCTTCTGTTGCCGCTTTCGTGGAGAACAACGCCAAATACATAGGCCAGCTCAGCATTCCGGGCATCGCAGAGCCTTTCACCGTAACCAAAGAGTTGTTGGTGGAGATGGCCAACAAATATCTCTATGCCGCTCAGGAAGCAGGAAGAATCTATCGTCACATTGCCGCCGCTAAGGGTGAGGGCAATTTCATTCCCGAGGTTTCTATGGACGAGGTGAACGACCCTCAAACTCCCATAGAGATGTTCTTCATCCTCAGCGCACTGGCAGAGGAGAAGGTTCCCGCGCAGACCATCGCACCGAAGTTCACCGGCCGTTTCAACAAGGGTGTGGACTATGTTGGCGACATTGCACAGTTCACCAAAGAGTTCGAAGAGGACATTCTGGTTATCGACTATGCAGTCAAGGAGTTCGGTCTGCCCGAAGGTCTGAAACTCAGCATCCACTCCGGTAGCGACAAGTTCTCCATCTACCCCATCATGGGTCAGTTGATTAAGAAATACGACAAGGGCATCCATGTAAAGACCGCCGGAACCACTTGGTTGGAGGAGATTATCGGTTTGGCTCTTGCCGACGAGGATGCTTTGGCTCTGGCAAAGAAGATTTATGCCGACTCGTTGGGTCGTTTCGACGAGCTCTGCATCCCCTATGCAACCGTTATCGACATTGACAAGAGCAAGTTGCCCTCGCCCGAGGAGGTAAACACTTGGGACGGTCAGAAGTTTGCCGAGACAATGCGTCACGACCAGAGCAACCCCAACTACAACCTCAACTTCCGTCAGCTCATCCACGTGAGCTACAAGATTGCCGCCGAGCACGGAACCGAATATACCGACGCTCTGAATCGCAATAAAGAGATTGTAGGTCGCGAGGTCAGCACCAACATCTACGACCGCCACATTCTCAGAATGTTCGGCAAGTAGTCGAGGAGGCAGGCAGGCAGGCAGGCAGGCAGGCAGGCAGGCAGGCAGGCCGCGCGAACGCAAGACAAAAAATAAAAAATTTGCAGCATATCCGTCGCAGGGCGGATATGCTGTGGATTTAAAAATATGGTGTCGAACGGCAGTTAGGACGACACAATGAGCAAAACACACAAGAGAGCATACACAAATCATAGAGTTAGGAAGAATATGAAAGTAACCGACATCATAAATAGTACACCCGACAAAGCAAAGTACACATTTGAGATTATCCCGCCCATGAAGGGAGCGGAGTTGAACAAGGTGCTCGGTTCGCATGAGCCGCTGTTCGACCTCAATCCGTCGTATATAAACATCACATCGCATCGCGACATTGTGGAAAAACGCACTCAGGCCGATGGCTCGCTCCAACCGATGACCACCACCAAGCGAGTGGGTACGATAGCACTTGCGGCGGCAATCATGAAACACTATAACATTGAGGTGGTGCCGCATGTAATCTGTGCAGGACGTTCGCGCAACGCCATAGAGAACGACCTCATCGACCTCAGTTTCCTCGAAATAGACAACATCATGGCTCTGCGTGGCGATGCCGTCAAGGGGGAACCTTATGTGGCCCATCCCGAGGGACACAGCTACGGCAGTCAGTTGGTGGAGCAGATTGTGAGGATGAACAACGGTGTCTATCTCGACGAGAGCATCACCGACGCCTCTCACTCCGATTTCTGCATAGGTGTGGGTTGCTATCCCGAGAAACATTTCGAGGCCTCGTCACTGGATGAGGATGTGGCCAATTTGAAAAAGAAGGTCGATGCCGGTGCCGATTACGCTGTAACACAGATGTATTTCGACAACAATATCTACTACGACTTTGTGCGCAAATGTCGTGAAGCGGGCATAACCGTTCCCATAATCCCGGGACTGAAACCCGTCAGTCTGCTCAATCAGGTGGACATTCTGCCCAAGTCGTTTCACTTGTCGTTGCCGGAGGAATTGGAGCGAGAGTTGCGCAAATGCAAGAGCAATGACGATGCAAAGGTGGTTGGTACTGAGTGGTGCATCATGCAGACACGTGACTTGCTGAAACACGGAGTGAATCATATCCATTTCTACACCCTCATGGCCCGAGACTGTATAGTCAAGATTGTGAAAGAAGTATTCTAACACCGACCGACGACGAATCACGCTTGTCGGCAAAAACAAACGTTTCGGCAAGGGCGAAAAAGGGTAAAGAAGTCGGTTCCTCACATACAACAAGCGGGAGAATTCTGATGAATTCTCCCGCTTGTTTGTATATCGGCCTTAGGTAAGCAGGGCGGGCTCTCCTACCCCAAAATCTGCTCACACTTGTCGAAAGCCATCTGTATGGGGCGAATGACTATATAGGGTTTCGACTCGCTGTAACATACATACATATACTCCACCGACACATCGGCGGCCGCGAGCATGCCCAACACATCGGCCAACGCTCCCACTCGTTCCTCCAACGGCAGCCACAGCACGTCGGTCTGCACCACCGAGATACCTGCCGCTTTGAGCAACGAGGTTGCTCCGTCGATGTCGGAAACTATCAGACGCAGAATACCGAACTCGGCGCTGTCGGCAATGGTGAAAGCCTTTATATCGATGCCGCCGCCCGAAAGAATCTCCACAACCTCTTTGGTTCGTCCTATCCTGTTTTCGAGAAAAATTGATAATTGCTTGGTTGTCATAGCATTGAAGTTTTATGGTTACTACAATTTTCTTCTGTCTATCACATGGTTGGACTTACCTTGTGCACGCACAAGTTGCCCCGGTTCCATGAACTTTATCTCGGCATTTATCGAGAGTACGCTCTTCATACGATTCACCAAACGCTTTTTCAGTGCCAACATGGCGTTGATGTCATCCGAGTAGAAGCCCTCTCGCACCTCCACCTGAACTTCCAGAGTGTCGAGATTGTTTACTCGGTCCACAATCAACATATAGAGAGGCTCAAACTCCTTCATATCCAGAATCACACTCTCCACCTGCGACGGGAACACATTGATTCCGCGAATGATGAGCATGTCGTCGCTACGTCCCAGCACAGGAGTCATTCTCACCGCCGTACGTCCGCAATCACACTTCTCTTCGATGAGCGACGTGAGGTCGCGCGTACGGTAGCGCAACAGCGGCATGCCCTCCTTAGTGAGAGTGGTGAACACCAATTCGCCATACTTGCCGTAACCCAACGGCTCACCGGTTTCGGGATTGATAATCTCGGGATAGAAATGGTCCTCCACAATATGAGAGCCGCACTGACATTCACATTCATACGCCACACCCGGGCCTACGATTTCGCTCAGACCATAAATATTGAATGCCTTGATTCCCAGCCGTTTCTCCACCTCCACGCGCATCTCGTCGGTCCACGGCTCGCCACCGAAGACTCCCGCCTTCAACTTGAATTCGCTCATCGGTATCCCCATCTTCTCTATCGTCTCGGCCAGATAAAGCGCATAGGAGGGAGTGCAGGCGATGGCCGTAACACCCAAGTCGCGTAACAACTTGATGTGTTTCTCCGTGCTGCCCGTAGAGGTGGGGATGACCGTTGCCCCAAGATTCTCCACACCGTAGTGCAGACCCAGGCCGCCCGTAAACAGACCATATCCGTAGGCCACCGACACGATGTCGTTACGGCCGATACCATAGGCATTCAGACATCGCGTCACGCTCTCCGACCACACCGCCAAATCCTTACGCGTGTATCCCACCACCGTGGGCGAGCCTGTCGTTCCCGACGAGGCGTGCATTCTGACAATCTCGGAGATGTTGGCGGCCAACATACCGGTCGGATAGTTGTCGCGCAGGTCTTGTTTGGTGGTGAACGGGAGTTTCACTATGTCGTCTATGGTACGTATGTCGTCGGGAGTGATATTCATCTCCTGCATCTTGTTGCGATAGAAAGGCGTATTGTGATAGACAAGACTCACAAGTTTATGCAATCTTTTGCCCTGCAATTCACGCATCTGTTCGCGATTCATGCACTCCTTATTGCTGTTCCAAATCATAGTCGTAAAAAAGATTTATTGCGGTTTGTTGTTTTCATTGAAAAGTTTCATCCTCTCGGCCAGCATGTCGTATTGGTCGTCACGAATGAATGAGGTACACACCCTCAGTCCCTGTTGCACACTGCCCGTCGTACTGAGCGATATGGCACTCACTCCATAGAACAGGAGATGATACATCAACTCTCCACCCGTCATGCCGTCATAACCTATGGTGAAATAGAAACCATCTCCCACCTCTCGGTCCTCGTCTTTGTCATATACGATGTGGAAACCGTTGGACAAAAATATCTCCTTCAAGCGTGCCGCCCTGCGACCATATTCATAGACATCGTTCAGGAAATTATACTCCCCGCCAGCAGCGGCATCGAACATTGCCGCAAGTGCATACTGGGCCGAATGTGCCGTACCCGAAGAGAGCGTGTAGAGTATTCGATTGACAAACACATTGCCAAAACCAGCAATGCCGTATCGCTCTCTCAGTCCGTCATATTCGCGTTCATAGAGTTTGTTGGAGATGGCAGCCACCGCAATGCGCTGGCCGGCATAGCTGAAAGCCTTAGAACCCGAAATCATCAACACATAGTTGTCGGTGTATTTGGCCACAGTCGCCTGATATGGCGGCTCGAACGGACGCGTGATGTCGTGACGGAAGTCCATTCCGAAATAGGCCAAATCCTCAATCACCACCGCATCATACTGCGTGGCCAGACGACCAATGCTTTCCAATTCGCTCTCCGTAAGACAGGTCCAAGCCGGATTGTTGGGATTGGAGTAGAGCATGGCACAGATGCGTCCGCTCTTCAAATACTCCTCCACCTTCTCGGCCAAACGTTCGCCTCGATACTCATACGTATCGAACGACACATATTTCATACCCAACACCTCCAACTGATTCTTCTGCACCGGAAATCCCGGGTCGATGAACAATATGGTATCCTTCCGCTTGTCACACTGTCCGCAAAGCAGAAACGAAGCAAAGCATCCCTGCATCGAACCGGTGGTGGGCACACATGCCTCCGCCATCACCTCCACATCCATAAATGCCTTGATGAATCGTGAAGCAGCGTTCTTCAACACCGGAGCACCGGGCAACGGCGGATATTTGGCAGCCACTCCACTCTTCAAGGCCTCTATCTCGGCCTCCACGCCTCGCTGTTCGGGCGGTAATCCCGGGGACCCCATCTCCAATCTCACGAACTTTTCTCCGGTCAGTTCCTCAATCTTGTTGGTCATGGCCACAATCTCTCTAATTGTGGCATTATCGAAATCGGGCAGGCGGAAACTCTCAATCACCTGCTTTACGGTCTGATAATCTATCGGTGTTTTGTTACTCATCTCTCTACTCTGTCTAACTCCGTCTTCTTAATTTACTTTCCTATTCTTCTCCTCTCTCGTGCTTTTTGCGCCATTTAAGGTTTGTGTTTTCGGCTTTAATGTTTCTCGATTCACCGTTCCACCCCCCCCTCTCCTGCAAGAATAATTTATACTCTCTTTCAAAGCCACGTCAAGTATTCAGGCACGCCTTACGACTCTATTCAAAAACCACGCTCTGCGTGTAGGCCGAGGGTCAAGGCCTGCATGTTCATCTCAACCACGGCGTCGCCCTTCGATTCAAATACCGTACGGATGCTGTTCTGCAACTTCTCCAAACCCAGCCCCAATACATCTGCCGCGGCACCAAGCAACATCATGTTCACCGCCTTCGGCATCCCATACTCCTTGCCCATTGCATCCAAGTCGAGCAATTTGACCCTCTTTCGGGCACTCAACTCGGCCAATACGTTCTCGATGTCGGGATAGTTGGGAATATTCACAAAGGGGGTCGAGGAGCTGACAATCCATCCCTCCTCCGACAAGTAGGGCAGATAGCGCAATGCCTCCATAGGTTCCATGGCGATGATGACGTCGGCCCCGCCGAGCGGAATGAGGTCCGACGCTATGGGGTCGCTCGAAATGCGCAGATTGGACTGCACGTCGCCGCCTCTCTGGCTCATTC
>JAZODY010000095.1:0-5390 GCA_045597245.1 Tidjanibacter sp. | reverse complement strand
GGACGCCGCAAAGATTATTTCGCGTATCAACGGTTTCACCTATGTTCGCACAGAGTTTGATTATATGAGCGGTAAGGTGAACGTGGTAGAGAGCACGCCCTATTCGGAGGGTCTTCGTTCGAAAGTTAAGTGCTACGGAGCCGACGATGTACGCGAGGGCGTTGCCATCATGTGGTTGGAGAACGTGGACGTATCCATCACCGGAAACTCCACCAACCCCACCCGTTTCCAGCACCCCGTTGCAGGAACCTACAAGAAGGAGCGCGTCTTGGCAGGCAAACCTTACTTCTCGGTTGCTTCGGGCGGTGGTACGGGCCGTACATTGCACCCCGACAACATGGCAGCCGGTCCGGCAAGCTACGGTATGACAGATACGCTGGGTCGTATGCACAGCGATGCACAGTTCGCAGGTTCGTCCTCGGTACCGGCTCACGTCGAGATGATGGGCTTCCTCGGTATGGGTAACAACCCGATGGTGGGTGCCACCGTGGCTGTGGCCGTGGCTATCGAGCAGGCGATGAAATAAATATTCATCACACACAATTAAAAGAAAAGGAGAACAAAAATGAGAACGACCAGATTATCAATCGCAGCAATGGTTGCGGCAACTCTGCTCATGACAGGTTGCACCACCATGAACAACACCGGTAAAGGCGCCCTGATAGGAACGGGAGCCGGAACGGCAGTGGGTGCAGGCATAGGTGCATTGATTGGAGGCAAGAACGGAGCTCTCGTGGGTGCCGCGGCAGGAGCCGCAGTGGGTGCGGGAACAGGCGCCGTCATAGGCAAGAAGATGGACAAGAAGGCCGACGAGTTGGCAAAGCAGCTCAGCGAGACGGCCACCATCGAAACCGTAACCGATGCCAACAATCTGCAAGCCATAAAGGTGACCTTCGAGGGCGGTATTCTGTTTGACACCAACAAGTCGGACCTGAGTGCCACTTCAAAGAGCGCACTGAAAAAATTTGTAGAGTCGTTGAAGGACATGGAGGACGATACCGACATCACCATCTACGGTCATACGGACAATACCGGAACACTGGCGGTGAACGAGCGTCTTTCGTTGGAGAGGGCCAATTCGGTGGCTTCATATCTGAGGTCGCTGGGTGTAAACTCTGCACGCATCATCGATGTGCAGGGCAAGGCCTACAACGAGCCTGTGGCCAGCAACGACACTGCGGATGGTCGAGCTCAAAATCGTAGAGTGGAGCTCTTTGTGACGGCCAATCAGAACATGATTCAGGCTGCCGAGAACGGAACACTCCAATAGACAAAGACGTCGCAAGACGGTTTCCCGAACAAAGATGAGGCCTGTTTACCCGATGGTAAACAGGCCTCATCTTATATTGTTCATCTTGTTCTTCTCTGTTATTTGACAGATGTGTAAAGAGTCACCGCTCGGGACAAAAGAAGTGACCGTATCCGAAATAGACCAAGTGTTTCGCTCGAAATACCCCGAGAGCCTAATCCGAGCCGCAATGAACGTAGAAACATTCGAAGCCGCATGAGGCACAAAGGCCACCAAATCACTTTGCCAGATGGAGGTCCTCAAAGGAGCACACCTCGGTGGAGTTCTCTCCCAAATGACCGCTTTTGGCATTGGTGGCGGTCTGTACTTTCACGAAATCGATATATTTCAGTGCGGCCGCCGAGCCGTCGGCCTTTACCGCCTTGTCGATATCGAAACTATTGTAACCGCCCATACGGTAGTCGATGGGGCTCATATTATCGGCATATCCCCACTCATAAGGTCTGTTGGACCACTGCCCCGACTCCAAAAGCACATTGTTGGCTTCGAGCAGCACGCCGCTCAGTCGATAAGAGTCTGTCGTCACCCAAGCAGGATAATAACTTGCCTGAGTATGGTCGGCAGGCATATAGTCTATCTCTCCCTCGATGCCGTCCGCATCGCGCCAAGCAACGGACATACAGTCGCCCGCGGGACGATAGTAGGTGACGGAGTAGTCGGCACGTCGCTTGGTGGTTCCATAAGCACTTCCGGCCAATTCATACCACGTGTCGTCGGGAGCTCCGTTGCCATTGGAGTCCTGCATGACCCACACCACCCCGGGCTCCGAGGAGTTTTCGATGGTGTTTCCGCGGATGCGCAGGTCGTATCCCTCGCGATTGGGCACGCTGTGGTCGAATCCCACAACAATGTATCCGCCCCATCCTCCGAGAGAGACGTAGGCCGAGACGGTAAAACGCTCCTCGGCATAGGAGCAGGCAGCCTGCATGGTGGCGGCATGGTAGCCCTCATTGATAAACTGTCCGGGGGCCGGCATGAACTCCCACACCTTATCGGCCATAACCTTGCTTGCAGTTGTGGCCTTACGGTAGCCATCACCATAATCGGTGTCGTCGCCATACTCCTCACTCACATTGCAGGCACCCAGCATAAACGACACCACACACAGAGCAGACCAAAGACTCCTTCTCATAACAGACCTTCTTATAGGGTGAATTTCAGATTATCGATACAAAAATAGGTGGGCACGTTGATACCCCACTCGCTCACATCGTTGGAATCGGGGGTGAAGGTGAGTTTATCGACCCTGCCGAGAGAGGTGAGGTCCACCCTCTTCCAATCGCTCAGCGAACCCACATCGACGGGCAGTTTGCCGGTACTCCTGCCATCGAGAAATCCCTCAATCACCACATTATAATAGAAGTCGTTCATGGCGACACCGCTGCAATAGCCATAAGAGATTACGGTGTTGGCCATATCCACCGACTTGACATTCACACCGAGTTCGAAAGTGATGTCGGGCACATCGTTGCCATAATAGTTCATATAGTAACCCACGGCAAATTTGTTGGCCGAACCCGCCTGCACGCTGAATTGGTTGGTGTAGTCGGTGGAGGAGAGGTCGCGGTTTGAGGAGACGGCCCAGCCTCCCCACGTGTCATAGCCGTAGGAGAGGGCATAATAGGAACAGAATGCAGCTCCCTCCTCGCTGTAAATCGTACCGCTGAACTCCTGAGTGCCCGAGCCGTTGTCGGCGGCCGACTCCATGCCCCAAAGGAGATTGTGGTAAGTGTTGGGATTTCCTCCGGTTGTTTCCACAAGGGTTGCTCCCTCGAAATCGACAATCTTCACATCCTCGTCATCGTCATTGCAACATGCCGTCAGCAACATACCCAACGACAAGGCCAAATAGAAAAACTTCTTCATCTTCTTTAATTTTTTAAATACATTACAACTTTGGACGCATGAAGCCTTCTTGCGAAATCCCCACACGCCTATCCCACAGCATGTCCTGTGGAACAAAACTTCGACGAAGAGATGATGAATAAGAGAGTGTCGGCAAATGGTCGTCAGGCAAAAAATCAATTTGAGCGGCCGCTAAATCCTGAAAACCCACCGTGCTTCCTACCTCCATTCTCCGCAGAAGTAAAAATCAATTAAATCGCAGCGGCAGGTCTTCTGACTCGTTTCAACGATGGTGCCTTCCCAACCTATACTATGGGTCAGTGGCAAAGATGACCATCGTTTGTTGCCCCGTCCAAAGGGCGAAACATACAGCAGCGGGAACTGTTGCCGATTCGCACGGCATTCCCTTTTAATTCCGATGCGCGAGAGCGCACTTTTCGAAACCGTTGCACCACAAAGTTAGAAATTTTTTCATTCATCGTACCATCTTTTAGCTATTTTTTTCACTATTCATCTCCCTTACGGTCGGGGCACCAATCATTAGGGCAAGACAGCACTGTTCTCTGACACGTATGCAGCTACGAGTTTATAGTACCCCTCAACACTTGGCGAAACGGATAAAAAAGGGTATATTTGTGTATTCACCAAATAAAACAAGAAACCATGAAGACAATAAAATTCATCCTTCTGAGTGCGACAACACTCCTCTGCTCACTCTCGCTTGCAGCACAAAGTTCCATAGAAAACTCTCCCCTCTACGGAAAGACAATCAACATCATAGGTGACAGTTATGTGCGCAACCACACCAAGCCTTTCACCGAGACATGGCACTACAAGATTGCACAGAAATACAACATGACCTACAACAACTACGGCATAAACGGCAACTGCATAGCCTACGACCGCACCCATCATGGTTTCGGCATACCCATGTATGAGCGCTACACACAGATGGCCGACGGAGCCGACTATGTAATCGTGATGGGCGGTCACAACGATGCCGGACTGCTCAACGAGATGGGCGGCATAGAGGTATTTAAAGAAAAACTTGCGGTGCTCTGCGAAGGTCTCATCAACAAATACCCGGGAGCAAAGATTGCCTTCATATCGAGTTGGAACGTACCCCGCGAGGGTTTCCCCGAGATGTTGGCGGCACTGAAAGAGGTCTGCGGCGAATTCTCGATTCCCGTCTATGACGCGGCCACCCAGAGCGGCATTCACGTGCGCAACGAAAATTTCCGCAAAAAATATTTCCAAGCACCCCACGACACCGCTCATCTCAACGATGAGGGACACAACCTTTTCATGAATCGCGCCGAGGCCTTCCTGCTCGGCCTGTAAACCCCGGGAGCAGAGATAGGAGCCGTTATTTCCGTTGGCTTTCAATATCATCTGCGGGATTTGATGCCTTAAACTATGTCAGCCTTGTAATCTGTGATTACAAGGCTGACTGCTCTACCTGAAAAGTGAGCATGACAATTCCAAACAAAGTTCTTTATATGAGCCTAGTAATTTCATTAAGAATTTGGAAAGTCAAAGTAAAATGGGAAATATCCATTTAAGACTTTCGGGTGGGGCGAAAGCCCCGCCCATTTGGAATTGTTGGAACAAAGATATAAAACATTATGGAAATGCCCAAATCGACTCAATGAGTATCTTGCTCCTGTCGGTCGGCCAACCAGAGCAGAGAGAATTTCTCGCGGAAGATTATTGAGTGCAAACGGTTCTACCTATTTATATAATAAAAGGAGTACACATGTGCACTCCTTTTTGTTTGTCATCATTGGTCGTTACATTCCTCCGAACTCCATCAGATAGGACTTTATGAATTCGTCCAACCCGCCATCCAGCACCGCCTCTATATTGCTCGTCTGGCAGCCCGTACGGTGGTCCTTGATGCGACGGTCATCCAACACATAAGACCTTATCTGCGAACCCCACTCAATCTTCTTCTTGCTCTTCTCCAACTCATTCTGTAAAGCTCTGCGTTTCTCCAACTCACGATTGTAGAGTTTCGATTTGAGAATGCGCATGGCGTTCTCGCGGTTCATCAGTTGCGAACGGGTTTCGGTGTTCTCAATCAGAAACTCCACCATCTCACCCGTATCGGGGTCCTTCTTGCGGTAGCGCAGACGCACTCCCGTCTCCACCTTATTCACATTCTGTCCTCCCGCACCGCTGCTGCGATAGGTATCCCACTCGATGTCGGCCGGATTGACCTCTATCTGTATCGTAT
>JAZODY010000094.1:0-8106 GCA_045597245.1 Tidjanibacter sp. | reverse complement strand
AGGACGCCCCCGTGGTGGAGGCAGCCTTCAAAGGGATGCGTCCCGCGGTGGTGGCTCTCATAGCCACGCCTGTGATTAAATTCATGAAGGGGATGCAGTGGTGGAAGATTGCGGCGGCGGCAGCGGCGGCAGTCACTGTGTGGCAGTTGGGAGTTTCACCGGTCTATTTCATGCTGCTCGGAGCTGCGGTGGGCATATCGGTCGCTTTCAGAAGCGGGAAAGGAGGCGCAAAATGATATATCTCCAACTGCTCTGGGTCTATCTCAAAATAGGTTTCTTCGGATTCGGCGGCGGCTATGCCATGCTCTCGCTCATCCAGAACGAAATAGTGGTGCAAAACGGTTGGCTGACCAATGCCGAGTTGGCCGACATAATAGCAGTATCGCAAATCACCCCGGGTCCCATTGCCATAAATTGCGCGACCTATGTGGGCTACATGGTTACGGGCGATGTGTTCGGCTCGCTCTTGGCCACCTTTGCGGTGTGCCTTCCCCCGCTAACACTGATGATGCTTGCCACACGTTTCTACCTGAAACTGCACGACAACAGATATATGAGTTGCATGATTGAGTACATGAAACCCATGATGGTGGGTATGATAGGCTCCGCTGCACTGATGCTCTTCAACAAAGAGAGTTTCGTGGATATGAAGAGTTGGATTATCTTTGCGATATGTTTCGTGGCCTCGGCCCTGAAAGTCAATCCTATATTATTGGTCGTACTATCGGCTGCAACCGGAATCTTGGTCTATTCATGACGATAATTTCTGCCCACGAAAGAGGTGTGCGACATTGCGGAAACGGTCTATGGCAGGCCCTCCGTCAGGTCGTTATGCCACCCGTCGGTTTATCATCATGCAGCCTGTCTCTCCCGATTCGACCCGCTACAACTCAAAAATACGCTTAACATAGTCGGCCAGGAACTCGGCCGTGGCATCAATACCGAGCACCGTGGAGTTGATGCAGAGGTCATAGCTCTCGGCCGCACCCCAGCGCTTGAAGGTGTAGTAGTTGTAATAATTGGCACGCTCCTTGTCGTGTTGCTCCATGAGCATCAATGCCTTTCGCTCAGACACACCGAGATTGCGACAGATTCGCTCCACACGAGCATCGCGGTCGGCAGAGATAAATATGTCTATCGAACGCACCTCCTCACGAAGAATATAGTCGGCACATCGGCCCACAAAGACACACGACTCACGCTCGTAAATCTGTCGAATCACGTCGCTCTGAATTTTGAACAGTTCGTCCTGATTGAGGAAATTGGCATACTCGGCGTCGCCATAGTGAGCTATACCGTTGCGCGCACTCGCAAACCCGAAAAACTTACTCCACAACCTCTTTTCGTCGGCACGCTCGAAAAACTCACAACACATACCGCTCTCGCGCGCAGCCTCGGTGATTAACTCGCGGTCATAAACCTTCACATTCAACAATTCGGACATGCGTACCGCTATGTCTTTTCCGCCGCTTGCGAATTGGCGTCCCACATTTACAACAAATCTTTTACTCATGGCTACACACTGTTATTGTTTATCATTAGGAACCTGCATGTTATTTTCCTTGTGACCTTCCGCCATCTCCCTACGGAACCGCCTGAGCACCTGACCGAGCAACACCAACGCCACAGCAAGCGACACAAAATCGGAGACAGGCAGACTGTACCACACGCCCTTCTGGCCGAAAAACTCCGGCAATATCGCCAAACAAGGCAGCAAAAAGAGCAACTGACGCGACAGCGACATGAAGATAGACTTGCCCACAAGGCCGATACTTTGGAAAAAGTTGGATATCACAATCTGGCAACCAACAATGGGGAAGAGCAACAGAGCGATGCGGAAGCCGTCGGCCGAAAGCCCTATCAACTCTTCGTCGCCGGTGAAGATTGATACCACGGTGCGAGGACACAACTGCGAGATGATGAATCCGGCAGTGGTTACTATCGTGGCACAAATGACGGTGTATTTCAACACCTTCATCACACGGTCAAACATTCGGGCACCATAGTTGTAACCGGCAATGGGCTGCATGCCCTGAGTGAATCCCATGACAATCATCACGAAAAGGAACATCACCCGATTGACTATTCCGTAGGCTCCGATGGCCAAATCGCCTCCGAACTGTTTGAGCCTGTGATTGATGAACAGCACCACAAAACACGATGCCACATTCATCAGGAACGGTGCAAGGCCGATGGAGAGGGAACGCTTGGCAATATCGACATCCATGCAGAAGACCCCTTTCTCGAAATGCAGCAGCTCATCACGACGGCTGAAAATACGCAACTGCCACATGAGTGACACGAATTGGGCCAACACCGTTGCCATGGCCGCACCCTTGATGCCCCAGTCGAAAACAAAAATGAACAACGGGTCGAGAGCCGTATTGAGCAACACCGTAAAGATGGTGGCCTGCATGGCACGACGCGGATAACCCGCCGCACGCAACATGGCGTTCAGTCCGAAATAGAGATGCGTGATGGCATTTCCAATCAATATCACCTCCATGTACTCCCGAGCGTAGACAATGGTCTGTTCGCTCGCGCCGAAGAAAGTGAGGATGGGATTGAGGAAGATGAGAGCAAGCACTCCCAGCGTCACACCGATGGTGACGTTCATAGTCATCACATTTCCCAGCACCCTCGATGCCATACGGTAATTCTTCTGTCCGAGAAGAATTGAGGTGAGCGATGCCGCACCCACACCCACCAATGTGCCGAAGGCCGTGGTGAGATTAATAAGCGGAAATGTTATGGCCAATCCAGATATGGCCAGCGCACCCACGCCCTGACCGATGAAGATGCTGTCCACCATGTTGTAAAGCGACGACGCCGTCATTGCAATGATTGCCGGCAGCGCATACTGAAACAACAGTTTCTTGACATCCAAAACACCCAACTCCTGAGCTTTTGTCAAATTTTTGTTCATATCTATTCTCTCTCTTTTTTTCTCACACTTATCTTATCACAAGATTGTTTTTCCGGTCAGAGCCCGACCGGCCGCCGCGTCACTCTCACGCATCGCAAACCTCGCTCACACACTAACAGCCGTTCACAAAGGCCGCAATCATGGCAACGGCAACGGCTGCCGACTCGGTACGGTAACGATTCGTTCCCAACGACAATCCGAGGAATCCCGCCCTTGTCGCCTCTTCGATTTCGGCACGCGAGAAGTCGCCCTCCGGCCCTATGAGGACCAAACTGTTCTCGCCCTTCGCCAGCCCCTCGTTCAACGCCATGCGCTCCAAATCGCGCTCGCAATGGGCTATCAGTCGTCGGCCGCCAAAGGACATCTGCAACACCTTGCGCACATCGGTCAGTTCGTCGAGAACGGGTTTTTGCAGTTTCAACGACTGCTTCATGGCACTCACGATAATCTTCTCGCAACGCTCGGTCTTCAACACGCGACGCTCGCTGTGCTCACACACGATGGGAATGATGCGGTCCACTCCCGCCTCGGTGGCCTTCTCGAGAAACCACTCGAAACGGTCCATGTTCTTGGTCGGAGCAACGGCAAGAGTGAGCCCGTAGTCGCGCCTCGGCATCCCCTCGACACGTTCCACGATACGCACCCTGCACTCTCCGCGGGTGGAGACAATCTCCGCCTTGTAGAGATTGCCGCAACCGTCGGTGAGATTCAACACATCGCCCTCGCTCTTGCGCAAGACTCTCACAGCATGAAGACTCTCCTCGCGAGAGAGAAGACAGCTGCCATCCTCAATTTCGGGACCATAAAACAATTGCATGTGACATCTGGTTTTTTAGCATCGCAAAGGTACAAAATTTTATCGGCATTCTCTATTTTTTCCATATCTTTGTAAATTGCGAAACACTCATTAAGGAAACATGAAAAAACTGAATCTCATTTCACTCTTTTTTGCAATCATGACAATAACCACAGCATGCAAGCAGCAGGTCCCCACAAGAGAAAATCCGCTGCTGTCGGAATGGAACACCCCGTTCGGGATACCGCCTTTCAACGAAATTGAAGTGGCCGATTACGGCCCCGCCTTCGAGCAGGCCATGGAGATGCACAACAGAGAGATAGATTCGATTGTGGAGAACACGGCAGCCCCTTCGTTCGAGAACGTGATATTGGCATACGACAACAGCGGCGAACTGCTGAGTACCATAGAGAACATTTTCTCGCTCATCTCATCGGCCGACACCACCCCCGAGATGCAGGAACTCGCACAGGAGATAATGCCTCGCGTATCGGCCCACTACGACAACATAATCTTCAACGAAGCATTGACCGAGAAGGTGAGAACGATATATGAGAATCGCCACTCGCTCAATCTCGACTCGTTGCAGATACGCCTCGCTGAGAAGACCTACAAGGAGTTTGAACGCGCGGGAGCCACACTTGACAAGGAGCAGAAGGAGGAGCTGATGACCATAAATGGCGAGTTGGCCGTTGCGGAGTTGAAGTTCGGCAACAACATTCTGGCCGAGAATGCCAAATATGTGCTCTGGCTCGAAACCGAGGAGGACCTCGAAGGACTGCCCGAGGCGGTGAAGAACTACGCCCGCGAGGTGGCCACCCGGAAAGGCGACTCGGGAAAGTGGGCCGTAACCATCAGCAAACCCAGCATGATTCCGTTCCTCACCTACTCCTCCCGCAGCGATTTGAGGGAGCAGGTCTACACAGCATACTTGGAGAAATGCAACCACAACGACGAGCTGGACAACAAACAAATAATCAACCAGATACTCTCGCTCAGAACACGCAAGGCCGAGATTTTCGGATTCGACACCTACGCCCGCTACGCGTTGGACGAGAACATGGCCAAAACTCCCGAGAATGTCTACAACCTGCTCGAAACACTCTGGACACCCGCTCTGGAACGTGCCCAAGAGGAGTTGAACGAGATGAAAAGCATAAAAAAAGCCGAAACCGGAGAGGAGGATTTCATGCCGTGGGATTGGTGGTACTACGCCGAGAAGTTGCGCAAGGAGAGATACGACCTCAATCAAAATGAGTTGCTCCCCTACTTCGCATTGGAAAACGTCCGTCAAGGCATCTTCAATCTGGCAAACAGACTCTACGGCATTACGTTCAGTCCGGCAAACGTGCCGGTTTACAACAATGAGTGTACGGCATACAGCGTCTTCGATGTGGACGGCACCCAACTGGGAGTCGTGATATTCGACTTCTTCACACGCGACAGCAAAAGCAGCGGTGCATGGTGCGGCGAATTCATTCCGCAGAGCTACAAGGATGGCAAACGCAGGATGCCGATAGTGAACATAGTCTGCAACTTCTCGCGACCGACACAGAGCACCCCATCATTGCTCACGATAGACGATACGGAGACCCTCTTCCATGAGTTCGGTCACGGACTCCACCAACTCCTTGCCGACGTGCCTTATCGCGGTTTGAGGGATGTGGAGATGGATTTCGTCGAGCTGCCGTCGCAGATTATGGAGAATTGGGCCATGACTCCCGAAATGTTGCAGAGCTACGCCATACACTTCCAGAGCGGTGCGGTGATTCCTCGCAGCATGGTGAACAAGATTCAGCGCAGCGCACTCTTCAATCAGGGTTTCGAATACACCGAGCTGCTGGCCGCCTCGCTCTCCGACATGGATATTCACAACACGAAAGTGACGGCCGAGGTAGATGTCAATGCTTTCGAACGCGAGGCACTCAACACCAGACGCGGACTGATTGAGCAGATTGCTCCGCGCTACCACTACCCCTACTTCTCGCATATATTCGACGGAGGTTACAGCGCCGGCTATTACAGCTATATCTGGGCCGAGGTGCTCGACAAGGATGCCTATCAGGCCTTTGTGGAGACGGGCAACCTGTTCGACAAGAAAGTGGCCGCAAGATTCAGAACTCTGCTGGCAAGCGGCGGAATGGCAGACGGCATGGACCTTTACAGAGCCTTCCGAGGCAAAGAACCGCAACGAGAGCCGCTCATGAGAGCACACGGTTTGATTGACGAACAAGAGATAACGATACCCGAGCCGGAGGAAGAGACAGAGGTGGAGGAAGAAAAGTCGGGAGCCGACATATGGAGGGCAAGAAGAAGATTAAGAAAAGACGAATCATACAAATAACAAATAAAACAGCTAAACAATATGAAAAAGACGGTATTGGTCAGCGGCGGCGCCGGCTACATTGGCAGTCACACCGCTGTGGAACTCATCGAAGCCGGATTCGATGTGGTTGTGGTAGACAACTTCTCCAACTCGGAGGCCTCGTCGCTTGAAGGCATTCGCAATATTACGGGACGCGATTTCCCGTTTGAACAGGTGGATTGTTGCGACAAGGCGGCACTTGAAGAGGTGTTCAAAAAGCACGAATTCGATTCGGTAATCCATTTTGCCGCCTACAAGGCTGTGGGCGAATCGGTGGCAGAGCCGCTCAAATACTACGGCAACAACCTCAACTCGTTCTGCAACATAATAGAGTTGATGGCCAAATACGGCCGGCACAACATTCTCTTCTCATCGTCGGCCACCGTATATGGCGAACCCGAAGAGTTGCCCGTAACCGAGAAGAGCCCTCGTCAGCCCGCCACATCACCCTACGGAAACACGAAACAGATGTGCGAGGACATTCTGCGCGACTGCGTGAAAGCCTACGGCAACAACGGCGAAGGAATCAGAGGAATAGCCCTCAGGTATTTCAACCCCATAGGAGCCCATCCGTCGGCCCTGATAGGCGAATTGCCGCGCGGTGTCCCCAACAATCTGGTGCCATTCATCACACAGACGGCCGCAGGAGTGAGAGAGTGTCTGAGCGTGTTCGGCAACGACTACGACACCCCCGACGGCTCGTGTCTGCGCGACTACATCGATGTCGTGGATTTGGCCAAAGCCCACGTGGTGGCCATCAAGCGACTTGTGGAGGGGAAAAACAAGGAGGGTTACGAGGTCTTCAACATCGGCACCGGCCGAGGCGTGTCGGTATTGGAGTTGATAAATGCGTTTGAGAAGGTAAACAACCTGAAACTCAACTACAAGATAGCTCCCCGTCGTGCCGGCGACGTGACCGCCATCTGGGCCGACCCCACTCTGGCGAACAACGAACTCGGCTGGACGGCCGAGCGCGAGCCCGAAGAGACGTTGGCCGCTGCATGGGCATGGGAGAAACATGTGAGAGGATTGTAAGTTTTTTCACTGCGACTTGCCATACGACTCTCACCGACAGAGAGAATCAATGGAACGCAGCCAACATCAAGAGAGAGGGAATGATAAGAGAGGTCAGACCGGAAGATGGCGAGGCCATCTGGAAGATATACTGCCACTACGTCAGAGAGAGCACCTACACATTCGAATTGGAGCCGCCGAGCCGCGAAGAGATGGAGCGACGAACAGCCCTTTTTGCGGCAGACAACCCCTATTTCGTGTGGGAGGAGAACGGCAAGGTGGGCGGATACTGCTATGCCCATCCGTGGCGAGTGAGAGGTGCTTACAAAAAGACCTTCGAAACAACCATATATCTCGCGCCGGAGATGTGCGGCAGAGGCATCGGCAGAGCGATGATGGAGCACTTGATTGAGGTGTGTCGCAAGAGAGGATGCAGGGTGCTGATAGCCTGCATAACGGAGGAGAACACCGCCAGCAAGATGCTACACGAGAAATTGGGATTCGAGAAGGTGTCGCATTTCAAAAAGGTGGGCGAGAAGTTCGGACGTCTGCTCGACGTGATGGACTACGAACTGATACTCTCATAACGCCATCCCGCAGTCATAAACAAATCCCCGCCCCGAAAGCAACGGCTTTCGGGGCGGGGATTTGTTTATGGTCAGGCAGCGGAAGCCGCCCTCAACTCACTCAGGCTCTGTATGCCTCCAAATCCTCGACATTCATGTCGGCAATGAAACCGGCATGTTTCTCCACCTCGGCCTTAGCATAACGTACATAGACCCTTGCGGAGCGGGCAAACAACTCGGGAGCGGCATTTCCGTCGCGCACCATCAGGTGACCCATGATGATGACGGCGGCCATCTCCACCAGACGACGGGCACAGAAATCGAGATACTCCTGACTCTTGGCCTCGTTCACCTTCTCCAAAGCAGCCTCATACTTGGCCTTCATCTCGGCCAGAGCGGCCTTTGCATCGCTCCACTCACCACCGACCTGCTCGGCTTC
>JAZODY010000093.1:0-2352 GCA_045597245.1 Tidjanibacter sp. | reverse complement strand
GAAGGTTCTTCGTCACACCCCACACATCCCCCCTGCGTTTGCGCCTCCGTCTCTCTCCACCGCCGCAGTAAAGCGGTAGGCGGGAATATTCACATGGGCCGTCACCTCTCCTGTGCTCCTCCTGCCCCACTCTTCTTCCCGTTTTCCTCTCCGCTCGACACAAAAAACGGCCGCCCTATATCGGTCGGCCGTTTTTCCACATCCTCTGCATCCCATTCTATTCGTTGTTGGAATCCTTCAAGTCTTGGTCCATATCGTCTTTGGGAAGGATGTATATATCATAAATCAACGGTGTGTAAGGCAGTATTTCCGTCGAAACATACGCATCTTCATCATCCTCGGCACTCGTGTCGCCATAGCCGCTGTAATAGAGGTCGAAATAATTACTATACAAGAAGTTGTAATAACTCGACATACTACTACCGTAACCCATGCCGCCATAGCCGTAGCCAAGACCTCCGTAGCCCATGCCGCCATAACCGTATCCTCCATCGTAATAGCCGCCGCCGTAACCATACATGTCATACATATAGTCCATATAGCTCGTATATTGCAGATAGTCGGAATAAGAGAAACCGGAGGACACCGACGAGGTGCTGTATTGCGCCGCCTGTCCCGCCGCTCCATATCCGTATGCCGAAGTGAATATCATGCGGAATTTGTCGCCATAGCACATATTTTCAAGGTGACGGAATGCAGCAATTACCGCCGTATCAGTGGCCGGATTCCATTCATAGGGTCCCACATTGGTTATCTTGCCACGCTCTTTGAGCTGTATCGAGTCCACATTGGAGTCGAGCAGGAAACCGTCGAGGAAACGGGCCGTATAGTAAATCTTCACCTTGCTGTTGCTGTCTATCGAATCACGCGAAATCGAAAACGGCGGCAACATCTGCAAATAAAAACCTTTGGCCACCGTATCGGCCTCATTCAGTCCCCAGCCCTCGGCATTCACGCTCTTGATACCCCAATTAGCCATCACATCGGCAGGCAATTTGCCGGTGGAGGTGGCAACCTTGTTCACCAATTCGAGCTCCTCCTCTATGGGGTCTTTGGAGAAAGCCAACAACTCCAAACTGTCAATGATGATGGGCACATTACCCTGCAACGAGAATTGACCGCTGTAACCCACATTGCGAGAATTACTATATCCCGTTGCTCCGTAAGCATAATCCGACGGCATATAGATACGCACCATGTCGCCCTTTCTCATACCGAGCAGCACCTCATACATACCGCGCGTCATACCGGCATTGTTCTCATACATATAGAGCAGATTGGGCACATAGTGAGTGTACTCCGTATAGGTTCCCTGCAACTCGGCCACCTCCTTTGAGCGCGTATAGAACACATCGTTGTGAAGATTCTTGCCAGTGTAGTTCACCCTCACCCACTCCTCGGCCTTCACATAGTCGCCGGTGCCCTCCTTCAAGCGCTCCACATACATGCCTTTGCTGCCGAACTCAACTGCATTCGGGGCATACTGAGCCACCCATGCGGCCAACGAGTTGCGTTCAGTGAGCGCATAATCACCATCAACCTCCTCCGCACAACCGGCCAGCAACACTGCCAAAGAGCCGAGTATCAATAAATTTCGAAAATCCAATTTCATATATCTCATTTTATTACTCTGTCCACATTCAAAACATACATCAGTGCGCTGTTCTCGGGAACAACTCCCATCGACTTATCGCCATACCCCAACTCCGAAGTAAGGAACACCAACAACGAGTCACCCTCTTTACTATTAAGCAACGATGTTTCCAATCCCTTTATTATGGAACCGTCGCCCAATTTGACCTTTTGCGGTTCAAAAGACCAATAGGTATTATTGAGAATCGTATCGCCCTCAACCAAATAACGATTATTGGTATAGAACAAATACGACGGCGCCGTCTCGAACACATAGCCCGCAAACCTAAACACTAACGAGTCTCCCTTCTGAGCCGCCGGCCATGAGTCAGCCTCGTGTTCGGGAATCCTATATGCCAGATGGATATAAACCCCCGCCTCCTCAACATACTCCAAACCTTTGGAACTCAGATATCGTTCGATATTGGTCTGTTGCCTCTCCACGCTGTCATCATCCACCACACAAGCACACAGCGACACAATCGCCACCATGCCTGCCATCACATATGACATCGCTCTTTTCATATCGTTCCCACGCTGTTTGTTCTCTCTTTTCAGTCGTTTCTCCATCCGCGTCAATCATGCCGACGGAACACACCTATTTATATATAGCCGAACTTTTGGTTATCCTTCCTCTTTATTTCTCTCCCACCATCATCCCTTCCGCTTTTCCTCTCGCACTCCTTGTTTTCTCTCCAACTCATCTTCCTCCTCTCCTTG
>JAZODY010000092.1:0-5056 GCA_045597245.1 Tidjanibacter sp. | reverse complement strand
ATTCTCTCTTCCATAAAAAAGCCTCTAAGGTTGTTTATTTCGTTTTATGTTATCGTTTCGCCATATGGTTCTGCAACAAATTCAATTTGTAACAAAATCCATGTTATATAATATCAATTATTATCTGTTTTAATGATATTGTTATTATTTTTAATTAATCTTTAATATTTGGTTATTTATATTAAAATTTCCCTGTTATCGTTTTCAGATAATTCATATTATTAAATTCCGTTATTCAAGTTAAAAAATAATAACAAAAAAATCTATCAGCGAGAAAACAACATTAATAACAATCTTCACATCAACTCTCATCATTCACTCCGCTCTCGTCTGTTTGGATACCACTCTGCCTTAATAATTGAGGAACGAAAACTCCGTCGCCGACACCTTCATTTGCGGCCGCTCCCAACATAGCATTTCCTATTCATCCTCCGCTGCAAGAGTTCAATATCCGGACCTTCTCGCTTCGAGCGAAAAAATAGATGTTTTATCACCCTTTTATTTTTATTCCTTTTTTAAATTTTAAAATAAAAACAATAACAATAAAAAAGCCTGTTCAAAGTGTTGATTGAATTTTCAATCAACACTAATACCTGTCGTATGTTAATAACCGTATTTTGTTTCTTGCTATAAAAGAGTAACATAAATAAAATTTTGTTGTCTGTCGAAAACTTTATCAACAAATCAACATCTTCTCAATGTGTTGAAAAACTTTTCATTGCTATGTTAATCTTTCATAAAAAGTTTTTCTTGCATTTGGGATTTTTCCGTATATATCCGACTCGATTTCAAAAATGCAATACCTTTCTTCAAAATTCGGTCATCTTTTTATCGACACTCTTTCTATTGGTTTTTACTCTTTTTTTGACACCTTTTCAACAATCTTTTCACAGATTCCCTTGTAGAACTCCTCCACTTTCTCGTTATACAACACTATCGGCATTCCACTATCCGAACCTGTCGCAATAGACTCTATCACAGGTATCTGACCCAAAAAATGAACTCCCGCTCTTTGAGCACATTCGGCACCGCCGCCCCTGCCGAAGATATAGTACCTGTTCTCGGGCAGCTCTTCGGGTGTGAACCACGACATGTTCTCTATCACTCCAAACACCGGCACCTCTATCTGCGGCGTCTGGAACATCTTTATTCCTCTCAATGCATCGGCCACGGCCACCTGCTGAGGTGTTGTGACAACCACAGCTCCCGAGAGTTTCAACTCATTGATGATGGAGAGATGCACATCGCCCGTTCCCGGCGGCATGTCTATCAACAAAAAGTCCAACTCCTCCCACAATGTCTGATGAATCAGCTGTTTCAATGCGCTGTGAGCCCTCGGACCGCGCCATATCAAAGCATCCTCTTTACCGATGAAGAAACCTATCGATGCCACTTTCACATTCCACTTTTGGGCCGGAATGATATACTCAGCCTCACCCCTCTTCACAGCCAGAGGCTCGAAATCCTCCAAACCGAACATCTTGGGCAGCGAAGGTCCGTAGATGTCGGCATCGAGGATACCGACATTATAACCCATCTCACTCAGCGTTACTGCCAGATTGGTCGATACGGTCGATTTTCCCACTCCGCCTTTTCCCGACGAAACGGCTATCACATGTTTCACATCTTTCGTCGAAGAGGGAACGGGCTCCGGTCTGGCATGCTCCTCCACCATTATGTTCACTCTCTCCTTCAATTTTGGGAATGCGTAGGTTATTCGGGCCTCAATCTGTTTTCTGAGCGACTTCTCAAACGGGTCGCGCTGACGAGGAAACCTCAATGCTATGTTAAGTCCGTTCTCATCGAGGGTCATTGCGGTCACTATGCCGCTGTTCACGATGTCCTGTTTCGACTCGGGATGAATAATTTCACCGAGCAGACTCAAAATATCTTCCTTTTTTATGTCGTTCATGTTGTGTGTGTAGATGACATTTACTTTATAATCATGCAAATTTACTAAAATTACCTCCAATTCATCACAAATAGGGCCTTAAAACATCATCGATTATATTTTTTACTCCATGCGGCATTAGAATATGAATTAAAGAGAACAAGGTGGCGGAAATTTACCTATATTTGTAGAATATAGGATGCGGCTTGGAAGAGCAATCGAAACAAGTTTCGTTGCGTTCTTCTCTCGCCTTTCGCTATATTTGTAGAATATAGGATGCGAGGCAGGACAACGGAGAGTGTGCCGCATGAGTGATGGAGAAGGGCGATAGATTGAATATATTTGAATAAACAACAGATAATAAATCAATAAGAAACAGACAAAGATGAAAGATTTTTTTAAAAGTTTTTGGGGCACTTTGGCTGCCATTGTTGTGGCCTGTGTTCTGTTTTTCGTGTTAAGCATTGCCATATTCGCGGGAATAATGTCGTCGTTTTCGAGTTCTGCGGTGGTGCTGAAACCCAATTCGGTACTTACTCTCTCATTTGATGAGAATATTGTGGATTCGCCCGTTACCGACCCCATGTCTCTGATAATGAGTTTCAACGGGGTATCTAAAAACCTCACCATGTTGCAGGTTGTCACTGCATTGGAGCAGGCCAAGAGCGACGACAACATAAAGGGTATATACCTCCGTTTCGGTGGTGCGGGAAATGTGCAGGGTACTGCCCAGTTGGAGGAGTTGAGAACGGCTTTGATAGATTTCAAGAGTTCGGGCAAGTTCATAGTGAGCTACAACAACAGCTATGTTCAAGGCCAGTATTGGCTGGCATCGGTGGCCGACAAAATTTACCTCAATCCCGAGGGTGCGCTCGATTGGCGCGGTCTGGCCTCGAACGTGATATTCTACAAAGGTCTTATCGATAAACTCAACATCGATGTGGACATCATTCGTCACGGCACCTACAAGTCGGCCGTGGAACCCTATATCACCGACCGCATGAGTCCTGCCAATCGTTTGCAGATGGAGGCGCTTACGGGTTCGATGTGGACCACGTTGCTTAACGACGTGTCTGCCGCCCGCAATATCGATGTGGAAGAGTTGCAGAGTTATGCCGATAATCTGTCGTTGGTTACGGCGGCCGATGCGGCAGAGTTGGGCTTCATCGACGAGGTTCTCTACGAGGATCAGGTGAACGTAATCATTGCCGACCTCATTGCCGGAGCTGAGAAGGAGGCCGAGGAGGGCAAAGAGACCGAAGAGGCAGATGACGATAAGGACCGCGAGAAATTTGAGAGTATCTCGCTGGGCGACTATGTGTCGCTGGCTGCGGTGGAGAGCAAGAAGATTTCAAAAAACAAGGTGGCAATCATCTATGCCGACGGCCAGATAGTCGATGGCAAAGGAGGGGCGGACATCACCCCGGGAGCCATGATGGAGAAGTTGCAGGAGGCTCGCAAAGACAAGAATGTGAAGGCCGTCGTATTGCGCATCAACTCCCCGGGCGGAAGTGCTTTGGCCTCCGAGGAGATTTGGCGTGAGGTCACCCTTCTGCGCGAACAGAAACCCGTCATCGTCTCCATGGCGAACTATGCCGCCTCGGGCGGTTATTACATCGCCTCGCCTGCCGATGTGATACTGAGCGACCGCACCACGCTCACCGGTTCAATCGGTGTCTTCGGTGTTGTTCCGAGTGTGGGCAATGCTTTGGAGAGCAAGCTGGGCATTACGGTGGATGTTGCCAAGACCAATCCTCATGCCGACATGGCCAACGGTATGCGTCCGTTGAGCGAGGCGGAGAAGGCCTATATGACCAAGTCGGTGGAGAATGTATATACCACATTTGTGAATCACGTGGCCGATGGTCGCAACATGACCTTTGAGGCGGTCGATAAGATTGGCGAGGGGCGCGTATGGAGCGGTGCCGATGCTCTCGGTATCGGTCTGGTAGATGGCATGGGCGGTTTGAAGGATGCCATTGCTTTGGCAGCCGACAGGGCCGACGTCATCGATGACTTCCGTGTTGTGGAGATTCTTCCCGAGGCCGATAGTTTCACCGCTCTCATGCAGCAGTTCTCCGCAGCCGTGAAGGTTGCTCTTGGACGCGAGGTGGCCGATGAGGCTCTCACCTATTATAACACTGTGAGAAAGATGGTGGAGAGTTCGGGTGTTCAGGCCATGATGCCCTATTTTGTGGAGATTGAGCAATAGAAACCAGCAACGGCACAATTTTGGGAGTGGAGGCCCGAGGTGCCGGCTTTCCCAAGAGTTCAATCATAGAACACAAAACGCAAATGTAATATACGTAATATAATATACAGGAACCATAACAAATTATATAAATAAAAAAAACAGAAAATCATGAGAAAGACGATAATCGTTCTCTTTGCCCTTATTGCCACAACTCTTGTATGTGCCCAGCCGGGCGGATTCGGTGGCGGTATGGGAGGAAACTTCGGTGCCGGTTTCGGCGGTCCGGGTATGAGTGCATCAGGCATGGTGGATGTGACACCTGTCACCGAAACACAGATTGTAGTAATGACCGGCAACCTCGGACTGGACGACAAGCAGGTAAAGAAGATAAAAAAGATAGTCCATAGCGAGAACGAGAAGGTGGCCAATGTGGTCATCGCCGCACGTGGCAACATGCGCGGCATGAATATGGGCATGCCGATGCCGTCCGGCGAGAGGCCTCAGGGAGGTCCTCAGGGGCAGATGCAGCGCGGCGAAAGACCTCAGGGTGGTCCTCAGGCCCGTCCCGAGGGAGGACGTCCGCAACGCAATGTGATGGAGATGTTCGACGAGTCGAGCCTGCGCGAATTGGATAAGATTTATGCTCAGAGCGACAAAAAGATAGCTGCCGTACTCACTCCCCAGCAGCTGGCCAAATGGCAGGAGCAGGCCTCAATGAATGTGGCCGAGCGCGAGAGCCGTATCAGTCAGATTATGGCCATCGTGTCGGGTCGGGGAGGAAACGGTCCGAGAGGCGGATTCGGCGGCCCGGGTATGATGGGTGGCCCGGGTATGATGGGGCCGGGCGGTCCCCGCTAAATTTTTAAGCAGAGGGGGAGTGCAGAGGCGCTCCCTCTGCTTTTATAATAGATGCGAGTGAGGTATCATTATGTGGTGCAGTCGCCCATCTATATTTTTTGGAGAAGGAAAGA
>JAZODY010000091.1:0-5605 GCA_045597245.1 Tidjanibacter sp. | reverse complement strand
TACCCTTATATTGTTGCAGATGTTGCTCCAACCAGTCGATGCTTTCGGCGTCGAGGTGGTTGGTGGGCTCGTCAAGCAGCAACACGTCGGGTTCCTGCAATAACAGACGACACAAGGCCACGCGACGACGTTCGCCTCCCGAGAGGGTGGCCACATTCTGGTCGGGGTCGGGACAGCGCAACGCATCCATGGCTCGCTCCAACACGCTGTCAATCTCCCAGCCGTTTACCTGTTCGATGCGCTCGGTGAGTTCGCCCTGACGCTCGATGAGTTTGTTCATCTGGTCGTCGTCCATCGGCTCCATGAACTTGTTGTTAATCTCCTCATACTCTTTGAGCAGAGCCACCGTTTCTGCACAACCCTCCTGTACGATTTCCTTCACCGTTTTGGTGGGGTCCAGTTGCGGTTCCTGCTCCAAATAGCCCACCGAATAGCCCGGCGAGAAGACCACTTCGCCCTGATAGTTTTTGTCGATTCCGGCGATGATTTTCATCAGCGTCGATTTACCCGAACCGTTCAAACCTATGATGCCGATTTTGGCCCCATAGAAGAACGAGAGATAGATGTTGTTGAGAATCTTCTTTTGATTGACCAGTGTTTTGCTCACACCGACCATTGAAAAAATAATCTTTTCGTCTGCCATATCTTGCTGTTTTGTTTCGTTATAGTTATTTCTTTTTATTTATGTTTCGGTTTCCTCGTATAGTCGCGTGTTTTTCCTGCCACCTGCTCCGCTTTAATTATGAGGGTTTCGTGATTTACTTGCCACCTGCTCCGCTTTAAAAAACAGTCTTTGACTGTCAGCTGCGGGCTGTTTTGCCGGAGAGGTTGATGAAATCGGGATGCTGACCGGACCAGCTGATGGGCGGGAAGGTGTCTATGTAGGCCATCTCTTCGGCCGAAAGCTCGAAATCGTGAACATCCATGTTGGAAATCATACGCTCCTTGTGGGTCGTCTTTACTATGGGCAATGTGCCGTGCTGCATGCACCAACGCATACATACCTGTGCCGCGGTCTTGCCATGACGGTCGGCTATGGCTTTCAACTGGGGCATGTCGAGAATCAGCCCCTTGCCCAACGGACGCCATGCTTCCACCAAGATGTTGTTGCGATGACAGAACTCTGCTGCCGCCAATTGCGGATAGCAGGGATGGAATTCTATCTGATTGACCATGGGCTTCACTTCGCAAGACTCCATGATGGACTCTATGTGGTGGGGCATGCAGTTGCAGACTCCTATGGCGCGGAAGAGTCCTTGTTTGTGGAAGTGTTCCAGCGCGCGCCATGTGCCGTTGTTTACCGCTCGCCAATCGGCGTCGTATTGGGTGTAGCTGGGCCAATGAATCAGGTAGAGGTCGATGTGGTCGATGTCGAGAGCTTTCAAACTTGCCTCGCAGGCCCTCATGGCCTTGTCGTATCCGCGGTCGTCGAGCCACACTTTGGAGGTGACGAAGAGTTCCTCGCGCGGCAGACCGCATGTGCGTACGGCCCTGCCGACACTCTCCTCGGTTTCGTAGAGTGCGGCGGTGTCTATGTGGCGGTAACCCTCCTCTATGGCCTCCATGGTGGCCTTGAACGAGTCTTCACCACCCGGGATGCGCCATGTGCCGAATCCTATGCCCGGGATTTCGACACCGTTGCTGAGTATATATTTGTCCATGTCTGTGTGCTTTTACGGGTTTAATATACAAAGATACGGATTTCCTTTGAAACTGCCGATAGTTGTAAGTCCTTTTGCTCTCTTTTTGTTGTATGTGACCACTTTTCAGTTCGCTTCATCGGTCGAGGAAGGGGTGTGGAGATGGTTATGATTTGAATTCGGGGTCGTGGTAAATCTTAATTTTATGTTAAATTTATGTTCAAAATGGTAAAAAATTATGTTTTTGTACCTCTAATTGTTATTTTTGTATCCGTATTCGGTCTTGGCGGGAACGATGTTTTAGGGCCGAAGTAATGAATTGAAAGTTGATAATTAACACAAAACGTTGATTTTGATATGATGTCTATTCCTTCGGCTGTGGAGGCCGTCATAAAGAAAAGACCTTTTTTGGAGGGGGCATTGGTGGACGGATTGATTAATCTGTCGGCTTTGGCCCGCCAACTGAAACCCGATGTGGAAAAAATCGTGGGCAAGGATGTGAATGACAGTGCAGTGATTATGGCGCTCAACCGACTCGTACCGCGTCTGGAACTCATCTCCACCATGAAAGTCCGCAAGGTTGTGGAGAACATAGGCGATGTGATTGTCCGCTCCGATTTATCGGATTTCACCTTTGTCAATTCCCAGCAGCTCTATAACAAACAGGCGGAATTGTTGCATCAGGTGCACGAGATGAAGAATGTTTTCTGCACCTTCTCGCAGGGAATATATGAGACCACGATTGTTGTGAGCGACCTCATCAAGCCGTTGGTGAATGAGATTTTTGCCGGCGAGAAGAAGATTGCCGAGAACAACAACCTCTCGATGATTACCGTTAAACTTCCCTCCGACAACACCATCTGCCCGGGTGTTTACTACTATCTGTTCAAGGAGTTGGCTTGGGACAGCATCAATGTGGTGGAGGTTATCAGCACTACCAACGAGTTCTCCATCGTGGTGAGCGACGACGATGTGCATCGAGCTTTCTCCATTCTGATGGAGGCCAAACGCAATGTGGAGGTGAAGGAGATTTGATTCGGCGATAAGACAAATAAATCCAAACAAAAACCCCCGACGAATGTTCGTCGGGGGTTTTTGTTGTCTGTTTAGCATAGGTTAGGTCAGAAGTAGATGCCTATGCTGTAACTCCAATATTTGAAATCGACATTCTGATAGTCGCTTTTCTTAAACTGGCCGTTGTATCTCACATCGAGTGCGATACGATTGAAGAGGTCCACACCGGCTCCGGCTGCCCAGCGCAACGGTTGGGCCTCATTGTCGGTGGAGTTGGAGAGGTTGAAGACGGGGCCTGCATTGAGTCTCACTGCGAGGAGGCGTCCCGAACCGAGTTGTCCGCCCACCATGATGGGAAAGTCGAGTTTTTTAAGCGTCACCTCTTTCAATTCGCCGAGGTCGAACGAGTCGATGAACGAATATTGTACCTCGGGTTGAATGTAGAGAGGCAGTACGGGGACGTTGAATTTTAGAAACATCTTCATGTAGTAACCCGAACTATTGTCATTTATGAGGGCATTGTCGGGAACGTCAAGTTTTGCATTGGTGATACCTCCGCCCATGCCCAGTCTGAGCAGTTTCCCATTGTTGTTCTCAGCCGCTGCCGTCAGAGTAACGATTGCGAGCAATAATGTAAATACGACTTTTTTCATAGACCTTAAAAGTTTAGGTGTTAATGTTCGATTACAAATATAATGATTTTACCGAGAAAACCTAATCCGCCCGCCTCTTTTTGCCTCTAAACTCTCCGTCTTTCCTCTCGTAGGAGTCCCTCTCGGTCCTCATCCCGCCGGCGGGATGAGGACCGAGAGGTTGTGTTTTGTCTGTTACAACTTCTCTTCCAACAGAGCGGTCACCTCTTCTGCTGTGGGGTTTATCGCCAATATGCTTCCGTCTTTATCGACGAGGAAGGTGGAACCGCCGCCATTGCCCACTCCGTAGTGATACCAGATGCGGTTGGCGTCGTTCAGTTCCAGCAGATTGAGCCACGGATAGCCGTCGGCCTCCAACGCTGCTTTCATTGCCTCGGCACTCCTTTCGCGAGCCACACCCACTATCACGAATCCGCGAGCGCTGTATTTCTCATAGACGGGTATCATGCTCTGCGATGTCCTGCGACACGGTCCGCACCACGAGGCCCAAAGGTCTATCAAGGCGATACGGCCGTCTATCTCCTGCGAGAGGGTGTGTTGGTTGCCGTCGAGGTCGGGGGCGGTGAAGTCGATGTATTTGGTGCCTTTTGCCATTTTGGAGCAGACTATAATCTGCTCCGTACTGTAACCCATCATGGTTGTGGAGAAACGGTCGGCATAGAGGTTGTAGTAGGCGTCTGTTACGTCCTCCAATGTGACATCTCCCAAGATACTACGGTCGTATTTTAACGCTGAAATTATGCGTTGCAGGTCCTCTCTCAGCAACAGCAGTCCCACCTCGGATATGTTCTCGGTGTAGTATTTGTATTTGAGGTCCAATACCTTCATGTACTTTTTGTCTCTTTCGTTTCGAAACTCTTTATATTCATCGGTATAGACGGCATCGGCGTCGAAGAGTTGATTGATTTTTACCGACACTGCTCTCTTCTGCTCATCTGATGTGGCCTTTTGACTCTCCTCTATCAGGGCGGCCATCTGGGGTAGATATATTTTGTTCTCGGCCTCGAGTTGAGCCTCACGCTCATCAAACACACTCGACACTTCGTCTCTCATGGCCTGTTGTTGCTCCTTGAATTGTGCGTACTCATTGTTGAGCTCTCCGTCGCTCTCTGTCTCGGGTTGCTGGTCTTCGTCGAAAGAGAAGAATTTGACATTCATCGAACAGTCCTCCGAAAACAGAGTGGTGCTCCACCAACGACCTTGCAACAACTCGGCATAGGGAATAATTTCATATGCAGCCACCTCGTCGGTGTGGAGTTCGTAGTGAAATTTGCCATCCTTTACGGGGATGGAGATGAACTCCGCCACTCGGAAATCTTCTCCATAAGGCATCAATATCATGCGTGAGTAGGCGGGGTCCTCAACCGTACCGTCAATGATACAGGTATATTTGCTGCGATTGCGACTCTTTTTCAACGCTATGTCGGTTACCGTAAACTCGTCGTTCACTAAATCGGCACTCTCCTCATCGGGGGAAACCGGCTCGAAATGAAATGCGAACTCCATGGTGCCGTTCTCCGGCATATACTCCTTTTTGCCGAGGGTGATGCCATCCACTCCGAGCAGACGATACTCTTTTCCCGTGGTGTTACCTTTGAGCACGCAGTTTTCGCTTATGCTCACCCAATAGTTGGGACGGTTATAGATGTTGCCTTTCAAGGTGAGGACCGTGTCGGTGGAGATGGCCTCATAGATTTCAAAATAGTTGTCCGATACTCTTCCGCGTACGGGATATTCGATTGTCTGCGGTCGGCCTCCGCAACCTGCCAGCAGCGCCATGGCTGCAATGATTAATAGCTTTTTCATGTTGCCTTTCTTTTGTTGAATTTGTTTATAATTAGACGACAAAGGAAAGAAAAGGTAACAGCTTCTTATCGTGAGAAAATACCCCCCCCCCTTTTTTTTATTCGTTTTATGTGTTTGTGTATTAATAGTTTATGAACGGTTTTTGTCTTTTGCTTTGTTTCTGTCGTCCGTCAGCCTATGAGAAACTCGAAGAGGTTGGGACGGCGATTCATATATTCAAACTCTATGTGCTGCTCCTTCATGCGCTGCGTGAGCCCCTCTATGTCGGCCGGATTCTGCAACTCTATGCCTATCAGTACGGGACCCTTCTCGCGGTTGGTCTTCTTGCGATACTCGAAGTGGGTGATGTCGTCGTGGGGACCGAGCACCTCGGTCACGAAGTTTCTCAGTGCGCCGGCCCTCTGCGGGAACTGTATCACGAAGTAGTGTTTCAATCCCTCGTAGAGCAACGAACGCTCCTTTATGTCCTCCATTCTCACGATGTCGTTGTTG
>JAZODY010000090.1:0-13170 GCA_045597245.1 Tidjanibacter sp. | reverse complement strand
CAACAAATTAACACCTTATAGCATCATGAAAAAAGCAATTTCACTGATTATCATACTCCTGAGTACCATAATGGTTTCGGCGCAAGAACCCGAAACCGTCACCGTAAAGGGCGGACAGTTGCTCTCCGACGTGGTATATCTCCATCCCGAATTCGTGAAGGGGAACGTGCTTTTCAAATCGGGCAGTCGTGCCACGCCGCTCATGAACTACAACATGCTCTCCAAGCGAGTTCAGTTTAAGGATGCCGACGGACAGATAATGGATATCGACAACCCCGAGGATATTGCAACGCTGAGTTTAGGCGGAAAGTCCTATGTATATAACCCCAACGGACATGCCGAATACATGGGGCTCTATGGCGACATTGCCCTCACAAAGCAAACCTATCTGTTGCTGCGCGACATACTTGCCGCAGCCGGATACGGAGGCCAGTCGGCAACCACGTCGGCGTCATCGCTCTCTGCCATGGAACAGAGCATAGACTACAAACTGCCGGTGGGCGAATCGCGCGTGTATGAGAAATCGAATCTATTCTATTTGGTGAAAAACGGCAAGAGTATGCAGCTCTCCGAAAAAAATCTCGCCAAATGCTTCCCGAAGCAAAAAGCTGCCATAGAGGAGTATTTCAAGACCAACGATGTGGACCTGACAAATGAGGCACAGGTGGTCACACTGCTCGAAAAGTTCGGCAACAATTAGCCGGTGAGCCACTTAGACGAGACGACCGAATGCAACATACAGCGCATCAACCCCTCAAAAAGCACTAATTCTTCCGATGTTGCCACATGGTGCAGAGATAAAAAAACAGAAAAGAGAGAAAAAACAGATAAAAGAGTTTGCGAAAAAAGAAATTCTTTTTACCTTTGCCGCGTCTTAGAACGATGGCGAGATAGCTCAGCTGGTTAGAGCGCATGATTCATAATCATGAGGTCCCCGGTTCAATCCCGGGTCTCGCTACTAACAAAACAGACGGCCACCTGATTGGGTGGCCGTCTGTTTCTATTTTTTATCTGCGCTCTATCGGGCGAGCAGGCATTCGCATTCCGGGCGGAAAGGGTTGGGCCACCACAGGGTCGGCCGGAATTCCATACTCGGCAGGCAACGGCTTAGGAGCCGCCGGGTCGAAATCGAGAGCATCCTCCGTAAGATACTCCGCAAGCGGCAATCCCGCCTGTTTGATTCCGAGTGCAACACAGCGTGCAAACATGTAACCGCCATATGTATTGGAGTGAAGACCGTCCACATAAGCTTTCGGGGCCTGCTCCTTACCCAGCGCCTCGGCAAGCGTAATACTCATGGCATTGAGGTCGATGAAGGCACAACCCGCCAACTCGGCAGCCTCGCGAGCACCACGCGGATACTCCCTCATGCCTGCAATGTTCAACTCTCCGGTACGAATATCCACCTTAGTCATGGGCGACACTATGACGGGCGTGGCTCCATGACGCATAACCTCCAATGCGAAAGTTGCCATCATCCATTTATAATCGGTCAATGCGTCGGAATAGGTATTAATCCAATCACCCGCCTTATCCTCCACAGCCCACATGGCATCGTGACCGCGCATATTGAGGTCGTTGTGACCGAACTGCATAAAGACATAATCCCCCTCCTTTATCTGGTCGAGAATCTTGTCCCAGCGTCGCTGAAAACGAAACCCTTTGGCGGTCTGACCCGACTCGGCATGATTGGCCACCACAACGGGCCCGCCCAGCCAGCGCGTTAGATGCTGTCCCCACGTACCGTAAGGTTCGGTCACTTGGTCGGTGACGGTAGAGTCGCCAATAACAAAGACCACAACGGCATCATCTATCGGCTCGATGGTAACACCGCACACACATGGTTGCTCGTCGCTGAATCGCAGAGTCAATCTGTCATCCCAAGTGGCAGTCACCGGTTTGTCGGCCTCGTAGTCCCACTCGCGCACATCGAGTTTCATGGTGTTGCCGGGCGAAAGTTGCGGAGTACGGATATTCACAAGAAATGTTTCGGTCGCCGTATCACCCTTCTCGGTGGCCCGTCGTTCCACCATCAGTCGTCGTTCCTCGGCCTTCACCGTAGTGAGTGATGTTCCCTGCGTATCACCCAGCGTTACCGTCACACGATAATTACCTTCGGGGAGTTTCACCGAGAATTTAAACAGTCCGTTGGCAGTGAGATGGTCGTGAGTGAGGTCGTCGCCCTTCTTGCGTTCCACCGCCATGATGTCGGCATCGCTCTCCAATCCATAGCCGCGCACATCGTCATAGAGGTCTTCGGCCCCCACAGCCACATAGCCGTCGGCCGTACGCCCCGCTCCGAAATCGAATTTCATCGTCGTGCCTGTCACACCTTCCGCCGCCGCGGAGAGCGGCAACATCATTGCGACAAACAACCATAGAGATAATCTGTTTCTCATTGTTGTAATATATTAAATAGTTTTTTGCAATTTCTCCCAATCACACCGTCTGATGCGGAGGCAACAAAACAAATTTACAAAAAAATCGGCTGATTATCAATCCCGCCCACAAAAAAAAAGGAGAGCCCTCCGCTGACTCTCCCCATATCTTGCCCAACTCTCTTTCCCGCGACTCTCCGCACCTACTCCATCGACTCCAACTCTGAGATGGCGGCAACCACCGCATCCTGATAGGTTTTCGACACCGGAATACGCTTTATGGCATCGTTCTTCAATTCGAGATACATTCCCTTTCGCTCGTTCTTGAAGAGTTTAATCTTCGATTTATTTACCATGTAGCTACGGTGGCAACGAATCAGTCGTCCGCTGAAATTATCCTCCAATGTCTTTATCTTGCAACGCAACATGTAGTGACAAATCTTGCCACTGCTCTCATAGTAGACATTCACATAGTTGTCCTGCGACTCAAAGCAATATAAGGCATCAAGGCTGAGAGTGAGTTTAAGATTCCCGTTGTTGTCGGTAAGATTCACATACTCCACTCCGTCACTCACTTCGTTACTGATAAAACTACGATACCCAAGCCGTTTCAAAATTTTGCGCTGGTGATTGTAGACACCATACATGAATGCAAACGAATAAGGAATGGCCAGAATGAGAAAAACACACAGCAGAGCTTTTATAAAAATCAACCCGAAAGCAAACTGCTCGGTGACAAAAACGGTGGTGATAAGTGTATAGAGAGCAGCTATAAGTATCAACTCGGTCAGATTCCATAATATATATTTTAAATAGGTAATCCTGCGCTGCCGGCTCACCTGCGACAACACTATCTTACTGACCAGAAGAATCAGAATGGAGGCCAGATAAAAAAGCACCATCAGCACCACCTCCTTACTGTCACCGAAATGAAACCATGTGGAGACCGACAACGGAGTATAGACCGTCATGAATATCATCGAGAACAAGACCACAAACAGAACGGTTCCCAAAAGATAGTGGCGTTCGAAGAGATATCTGGGCACGTAATGAGTTTTCATAGGCAGGTTTCTGTCGTTTTTCTCGTTACAAAGATAATATTTTTACAATCGTGCGAAATTATTTCACCCCACAAACTACGACATTCACCACATTATCCCACCCATAGACCACTCGGACAGGGTTGCGGGCTGACATCTCGAAAAGTTATTCTACTTTTGCCACGTCGAAAAACGAGAGCCGACAACACGAAGAATTGTTTCACTATTAAAATAAAAAAAACTATGGAAAGAAAAGAACTTGAAGCAAAGGTTATTGACATTATCGCAGACAAACTCCACGTAGAGAAGGAGCAGGTGACTCCCGAGGCAAGTTTCACCAACGACCTCGGTGCCGATTCGCTCGACACCGTTGAGCTCATCATGGAGATTGAGCACGAGTTCAACATCTCGATTCCCGACGAAGACGCCACCGGTATTGCTACCGTAAAAGACGTTATCGACTACGTTGAGAGACACGCCTAATCAACCCCAAACACATCACACATTCACGACACATCTCAAAAGCGCATAACAATGAAAATCTTAGGAACAGGCAGTGCCACTCCCCGCAAAGTGATACCCAACGATATGCTGGCCACGTTCCTCGACACCAGCGACCAATGGATTACCGAGCGAACAGGCATCAAACAGCGTCACATATTGTCCGAGGAGGAGACTCTGGAAATCCTTGCCACCGAGGCGGCAAGACGTGCGCTGGAAAATGCGGGCGTGAATGCACAGGACATCGACTACATCATCTGCTCCAACTCGGCACGAGAAATGCAGACGCCTTCGTTGAGCAGTTTCGTTCTCGGCAAAATCGAGACCAGATGTCCGTGTATCGACATCAATGCCGCCTGCACCGGTTTCATCTTCGCACTCGACATGGCCGACAGCATCATCTCCTCGGGTAAGGCCGAGAAGATACTCATCGTCTGTGCCGAGGAGCCGAGCCGACTTGTCGATTGGAGCGACCGCAGCACATGCGTCCTCTTCGGCGACGGTGCAGGAGCAGTGGTGGTAAGCAAAGGAGGCGAGGAGTGTCATGCAAAACTCAACACAGTCTGCAAAACCGACGTACTCTACTATCGCGGCGCGCTCCAACCCACTCCATTTCAAGGCAACGAGCAATACACCCCGCTGAAAATGAACGGACAGGAGGTGTTCAAATATGCCGTATCGTCATCATTGCACGACATCAAGGATTTGTTGAGAGAGAGCAATGTCAGCAAAGACGATGTTGGCTACTTCCTGCTGCATCAGGCCAACATAAGAATAGTGGATACCATACAACACTACATGGATGTGGCGCCGGAGCGTTTTCCGCGCAACATAGCCGAGTATGGAAACACCTCTTCGGCCAGCATTCCTATTCTGCTCGACGAACTCAACAGGGCCGGAAAATTGCATAATGGCGATTGGCTCGTAATGAGTGCTTTCGGAGCAGGATTCACCTCGGGAGCACTGCTCATCAAATGGGAAATGTAAATTAACTTTGACTGATTATCATGAACAAAAGAGTTGTTATCACAGGCATGGGAGTAGTCACTCCGGTTGGCAACAATGTGGCCACGTTCTGGAAGAACCTCACCGATGGAGTTTGCGGAATCGACTACATCGACGGCTACGAGGAGTTTGACATGCCCATAAAAATAGCCGGACAGGTGAAAGATTTTCGCCCCGAGGAGTATGATGTGGCACCGGCCATAATGCGCAAATGCGACCGTTATTGTCAGTTTGCTCTGGCCGCCGCAAGTCAGGCCGTTGCTCAGAGCGGGCTGAAAGCAGGAGAGAACATAGGACAGGAGCGTCTCGGTGTCTATGTTGGTTCGGGTATTGGCGGACTGACCACCATCGAAAAGGAGAGCCAGAAGCTTTTCAGCGAGGGTGTAAATCGCATTTCACCGCTCTTCATACCCATGATGATTTCAAACATCGCTGCGGGCAATATTGCAATTCAATTCGCAGCCGAGGGTCCGTGTCTTCCCGTCGTTACGGCCTGCGCCACGGGCACTCATGCCATCGGAGAGGCCTACCGCGCCATCAAGCACGGCTATGCCGATGCCATCATATCGGGTGGTGCCGAGGCATCGATTCACCCCATTGCGATAGGCGGCTTCAACAACAGCAAGGCACTCTCGCGCAATCCCGACCCAAAGGCGGCCTCCATTCCCTTTGACAAGAGAAGAGACGGCTTCGTGATTGGAGAAGGAGCGGGAATTTTGGTATTGGAGGAGTTGGAACACGCCAAAAAACGCGGAGCCGACATCATTGCCGAGGTTTGCGGCTACGGCAACACCTGTGATGCCTATCACTATACGGCCCCCCGTCCCGACGGCTCGGTGGCTGCCAACGCCATAAAATTGTCGCTCGACGAAGCCGGCTACAAGTCAGGCGAGAAACTCTACATCAACGCTCACGGCACCAGCACCCCGCTGAACGACAAGACCGAGACGATGGCCATAAAGCTCGCTCTGGGCGAGGAGGATGCACGCAAGGCCATGATAAGCTCCACGAAGTCGATGACCGGCCACATGTTGGGCGGTACGGGCGGTGTTGAGATGGTGGTCTGCGCCATGGCCCTCCAAAACGGAGTGGTTCCCCCCACCATAGGTCTGCAAGAGGCCGACCCCGATTGCGACCTCAATTACACCCCGGGCAAGGCTGCAACAATCGACATAGAGGTGGCCGTATCGAACTCGTTGGGATTCGGCGGACACAATAGTTGCGTGGCGCTGAGAAGATATGCCGAATAAAGAGAAACAGACACAACACACAAGAAACAACAATCCTCATGGAGAAAAACAAAATAATGGACAGGGATGAGATAATGACCTACATCCCTCACAGAAAACCGATGTTGCTGGTGGACGAGATTGTCATTGACGACAACGATATTTCGACCGGCAAATACCACGTAACCGGCGAGGAGTTCTTTCTGCAAGGCCACTTCCCCGGCAATCCGGTGGTACCGGGAGTAATCATCTGCGAGATAATGGCTCAGTCGTGCTCACTGTTGGTGGGTGACTATCTGAAAGGCAAGACCCCCTTCTATGCCGGCATCGACAAGGTGAAATTCCGCTCGTCGGTATTTCCGGGCGACACGATTGTAACCAAAGCCCACATCACCGCACGTCGTGCCAACCTCTTCTTCATCGATGCAGAGGCGACCGTAAACGGCAAGGTGTGCTGTCAGGGTTCCATCTCGTTCGCCCTCATAGACAACGAAAAATTGAACAAATAGAAACGATATATCTCTCCCTCGTGCGCAACCGGCAAGGTGCGAATAATGAGAGAGATAAAAATCAACTCAACTCGACAGGGCCGGTCCTCCGTCGCTACGCGGTGCGATAGTTTGTGTGATGGTGTTATGAAATAAAATAACGCACCCGTAAAGCCGCGACGAAGGACCGGCCCGCAGAGAGTCATCACGAATCACAACCTATGCTGTAATCATCCGTCATAGTTCCACGAGTTGAATGGCGGAGAGAGAGGAACCGAATGTAACGGGTCCGACTAACAACAATCCCGAATGAAATTGTTCATTCGGGATTGTTGTTGTTCTATTCCTCCACATCGACCGCCGCATTCCGTTTTACCCGCCACAAAAAGTGGTACGACATTTGAAATCTTCTCCTTCACATTCAATCATCACGAATCCACAACGGAGGACACCATCATGCAAGTCAGACAGACCATAAGCCAAAAGCCGCTACTGCGCATCTCCAATGCCATAACCATCATAGGCAGCATTGTAATCCTCATCTCGCTCTCGTTCGACATCATTGAACACCGAAGCTACCTTCTCTCGGGCGGAATGTTGGACCTGCAATTCGTAATCTGTCTCATATTCATATTCGACTTTTTTGCATGGACATTTTCGGTGCCGCACAAACGGCACTATCTATTTACCCATTTCCCGTTGCTATTGGTATCGATTCCCTACCTCAGCCTGTTGCACATGGCCGACATCGACATCACAAAATCACACTACATCTTCCTGAAATGTCTGCCGCTCCTGCGCGGATTGGTGGGTATATATTACGCCGTTCTCCACTTCTCGCGCACGCGACTCCACTCCCTCATGCTCACCTATCTGTTCATAGTGGTGGCCCTGAGCTATCTTGCCGCATTGCTCTTCTTCGCCTACGAAAACGGCACGAATCACGCCCTCCACGGATTTGGCAATGCCCTCTGGTGGGCGGGTATGAATGTAACAACCGTCGGTGCGAGCATCTTTCCCGTCACCGCGGTGGGCAAATCTTTGGCTGTTATTCTACCCGGATTGGGCATGATTTTCTTTCCGCTCTTCACCGTCTATGTCACCTCGTTGCTCGAAAATTGCGACACACAACGTCAAACGGACAAAAAGAGATAAGTTTGCGTTCTACCTTATTCTTATGGTATAATCGTCATCATATTCGAGCAGGGTCCACTGGTCATTGACATATTTACCCCCGTCGAACACAAACTTGTAAGGCACCTGCAACGGCGGAGTTTCCCGTCCGTTCAACCATTCGGTTATATCCTCATGGGTCGAGGCGAAATAAGCCTCGGCAAAGAGTTTCACCGCATCATAGCCGCGATAAGAGTACAAGGTTGGAAATACTCCGAAAGCCTCCATATAGCGTTTATCGAAGGTCCTGATGGTCGGATTGCTGATATCCACATGGTAAGAGGTCACCAACGACACCCCCAACTTGAAGAACAGATTGCGCTCTATATTATTGTAACGCAACCAGCGAGAGTTGCCAATCACCTTAATCGGGGCATTGGTCATCGAGCGTGCCAAGCGGTTGTTGTGCATAGAACTGATGGCCGCCAACACGCGGTCGGTATCGGTATCGCCGTCGGAAATCACAACAAACAGATTCTCGACCCCCTCCTTCAACGACTCCTCCAACAACACGCCCTCGCCATAGACAATCTCCTGATAGGGCCGACCGTCCAACAATGCCAACATCTCCCTCTCCATCTCCGCATCTTTCTTGCCGGTCGAGATGAAGATTATGTTTCTATCTGCCGAGAAATACTCTTTCAGCTTATCATTCTTGCTTTGCTGCGACGGCGACAACTGATAGAACATATTGCCGTAATACTCTCCATTCATGGTTGCAAGAGGCGACACCATCACCACTCCCTTCTCACGCGCAAAATCGACCACTGCCGCACTGTTGCGCTCATAGACAGGACCTATGATGAGATTACTCCTGCCAAACTCGGCATTGTTTTCCACGATATACTCCACCTCTTCGGCCGAGTTTTTCGTATCGAACAGATTGAATGCCACTGAGCGTCCCTCACCTTTCAACTCCTCCAAAGCAAGCAATGCCCCCTGATAGAATTCCACGAAAGAGCCTCTCACACTGCCTTGTCCGTTGGTAAGCGGCAACAACATCGATATATTCATCGTTCCGCCTCTATATCGTTCTATGGTCACTTCCGTCTGCTGCTCGTGCTCCTCTTCTTCCTGCGGTTGTTCCTCGGGCAGCACCTCGGCCCCAACAATTTTCGGCACCTTCAACATAAAACCTGCCTTAACAACTCCGTCCTGCAAGCCGTTCAGCGCGGCAATCTCCTCGGCCGTAACGCCATATTTGCGCCCGAGCGAATAGAGCGTCTCTCCGGGCTGAACAAGATGCAACGCATACTCCTCCGCAACACTGCTTATATCCTGCACCATCTCCTCCAACTGACGCTCGATATCGTCGTTGTCCGTATCACCCATCTCGCTCTTTCTGATATTCAGACGGCTGCCTATCTTCAATGCCGACACATCTATGCCCGGATTGTCGGCCACAATAACATCCACCGACACACCATACTTCTTCGCTATCGAATAGAGCGTATCGTGGCGCACCACCTTATGTTTCTTGAATAATTTGGCCTGTGCCTTCACTTCCTGCTCTTTGAACGGAATCTTTATCACCTCGCCAGCCTTCAACACCTCCATCTCGACATTGCTGCCGGTGATATCCTCCACTGCCAGACCATAAGTGCGCGACAACGAGAAGAGTGTCTCTTTGGGTTGTACGGTGTGAAGATAATACTTCTTACCGTCGATGGAGACCACTCGCTCCGACCTGAGCTCCTGCGCCGCAACCGACACCATTGTTGCAAGCGAAAGCAACAAAACAATCAATCTCTTCATTATCTATTGTTTACTACGTACATATATTTCTCGTACCACCTTCTTGGTGTACTCCGGAAAATCGCCGTTCTCCATCCATGCAAAGTAGCTCGGTTCCTCCCTAAACACCTGCTCCACACTGCGTCCCTTATACTTACCGAAATTGAAGACTTCAACTCCCGACTCGTCGTACGCAATGCGTCCCGCATAGTCGGCGAATCGATTCTGGCTCGAAAAATCAGCCAGAAAAGCCACATCGTTCTCCAACTCCTCATATCTGTCCAACTGCGCCTTCAACACCTCATAGGTGGCCATTGTATCGGCCGATGCCGAATGGGCATCCTCCAACTCCTTTCCGCAATAGAATCTGTACGCTGCCACCAGTGTTCGTTGCTCCATCTTATGAAAGATTGTCTGCACATCCACAAACTTCCTCTTCTTCAAATCGATATCCACTCCGGCCCTGATGAATTCCTCGGCCAGAATTGGAATATCGAACTTATTGGAGTTGAATCCGCCCAAGTCACACCCCATGATATATGCAGCCAACGACTTGGCTATCTGAGGAAAATGAGGCTCGTTTGCCACATCCTCATCCGTAATGCCATGCACGGCCGTAGAGGCTGGCGGGATGGGAATTCCGGGATTCACCCTGCGGCACTTGCTCTCCTCTCTGCCGTCGGGATAAACCTTCACAGTGGCAATCTCCACAATGCGGTCCTTGCCTATATCCGTACCCGTTGTTTCGAGGTCGAAAAAGACAATCGGATTTTTCAGTTTCAGTTCCATTCTTATCTCTTCTGCCAACCCGTCGTATTAAGCATTGATTCTCATTGGCATGAGCAACATCAGCGTATTGGTGCTCTGAGCCTCGGTATAGATGGGTTTGAACACACCCGCACGCGACGAATCGGCCAACTCAATCATCACGCTCGGAGTATCGAGATTGGTCAGCAGGTCGATGATGAAGGTCGATTTGAAAGCAATCTCGATGGGAGCTCCGTCATAGCTGCACGACACCGACTCCTCTGCCGAATAGGAGAAGTCCAAATCCTGCGCCGTAAGGTTTATCACATTGGTGTTGATGTCGAGTTTGATGAGATTGGTTGTCTGGTTGGAGCAAACCGCCACACGTTTGATGGCATTAATGAACTCCACGCGGTCCACTATCACTTTATAAGGGTTGGCCTGCGGGATTGCCGCATTATAGTTGGGATAATTACCCTCAATCAGACGACAGATAAGTTTACACTTGCTCAGCGTGAAGACAACATTCTTGCGGTCGAAACTGACACCCACCGCGCCATCCTCCTTAGCCAGCATGTTTTTCAATACATTGGCAGGTTTCTTCGAGAGAATGAACGAGGCCGTCGTGGGATTCTCCTCTTCCGAAGTGAACTTCACGAGTTTGTGTCCATCCGTAGCCACAAACACCGTCTCCTTCTCACTAACACTCACATAGATACCCGTCATAACCAGACGCATCTCGTCATCCGAGGTGGCGAAAATACTTTTATTTACCCCCATCTGCAACGTATCCACATCGAACTCCGTGCTCTTGGCATCCTCCTCCAACTCGGGCAACGACGGATAGCTCAACCCCGATGTTCCGGGAATCTGGCTCGAACCGTTCTTACGGCTGATTTTAATCATCCAAGTATCGTCGTTCACCTCAATCGTGAGCGGCTGCTCGGGAATATCCTTCAACGAATCAATGATTTTCAAAGGCACAGCAATGACTCCCTCGCTCTCCACCGACTCCACCTCCATTCTGCTCACCATGGTGGTTTCGAGATCGGAAGCGGTCACCGTAAGTTCCTTACCTCTCAATTCAAAGAGGAAATAGTCCAAAATGGGCAGAGTGTTTTTGTTGCTTATAACTTTGCCCGTTGTCGTCAGCAGCGACGTGAGGGCCGAACTTGATATCACAAATTTCATAACGTACGTATTTTTAGATTTTTCAACTTATCTTATCTTTCACCTTATCTCTTTTCCCGCACCTTCGCTGCCGGCCACCGCCACAACCCGCCCTCTGCATCTCTATCCACACCATCATTTCTCTCTCTCCGCCGCCACTCTCCCGCTACACAAAACACCCCTGTTTATCACTGCCAATCAACACATTATCCCACCCATCACCTCTCGGTCCGCATCGTCGGCCTATTAATTTTCAAAGATACTAATAATTTATTTCAAAAACAAAACAATCGAACTGCTTCTCCTCCGTTTCGGCCCTTGTCGCCCCGTCATCCGACCACACACCCCATCGCAACCGACACAGTCTGTCACCTCCGCATCATGCAAGAGGATGTGACGATGTATCGACGACGAAAGAAAATTTCTCGGATTATTGTGATTTTTTTCACAATTAATTTTTTCGCACGAAAAATATGTTATACCTTTGAGGCCGTAAATGTTATATTTTTATCAAAGTCAGAATTTATGAACATTCCTGCAAACTTGAAGTATTCCAAAGACCACGAGTGAATTAAAGTGGAAGGCGACACCGCATTGGTCGGAATCACCGATTTCGCACAGAAAGAGTTGGGCGACATCGTTTTCGTAGACGTACAGACCGTGGGCGAGACTCTCGCACAGCATGAGGTTTTCGGCACAGTGGAGGCCGTAAAGACCGTTTCGGACGTATTTCTGCCCGCCTCGGGTGAGATTTTGGAGTTTAACGAGGAACTTGAAAACGACCCCGCACTGATTAACACCGACCCCTACGGAAACGGCTGGATGGTGAAAATCGCCCTCTCCAATCCCGCAGACCTCGACTCGCTCCTCTCGGCAGAAGAGTATGAAAAACTGATTGGATAAGCAAAAGAAAACGATATTATTTTTAGTAACACCATAACACCAACACAAACTATGTCAAAAGTTACAGTCGTAGGCGCCGGAAATGTGGGCGCAACCGGTGCTAACATCATGGCCATCAAAGAAGTTGCCAATGAAGTAGTATTGATTGATATCAAGGAAGGTCTGTCGGAGGGCAAGGCTCTCGATATGTTTCAGACCGAAACGTTGCTCGACTTCGACACCAAACTCACCGGAGTCACCAACGACTATAAAGCCACTGCCGGTTCGGATGTAGTAGTAATCACCTCGGGAATTCCCCGCAAACCGGGCATGACCCGCGAGGAGCTCATCGGCGTGAATGCCGGCATCGTGAAGAGCGTTGTCAGCAGCATCATCGAGCACTCGCCCAACGCCATTCTCGTTATCGTAAGCAACCCGATGGACACCATGACCTATCTGGCTGCCAAGACCAGCGGCCTGCCCAAAAACCGCATCATCGGCATGGGTGGCGCACTGGACAGCTCACGTTTCAAATGCTATCTGTCGAAGGCCCTGAACGCCAACATCAACGACATCGACGGTATGGTTATCGGCGGTCACGGCGACACCACCATGTTGCCGCTGGTAAGCAAGGCCTCCTATAAGGGAGTACCCGTATGCAATTTCGCCTCGGAGGAGGTGCTGAATCAGGTTGTTGCCGACACTATGGTAGGTGGTGCAACTTTGACCAAACTGCTTGGCACTTCGGCATGGTATGCTCCGGGTGCAGCATTGGCAAAGGTAGTGGAGAGCATTTTGAAAGACCAGAAGAAGATGATTCCTT
>JAZODY010000089.1:0-3736 GCA_045597245.1 Tidjanibacter sp. | reverse complement strand
GGTATGACGTCGGGATGGAGAGTCCCGAACAAAACAGACGGAATATGGAGATAGAATTCAAAGATTTGGAGCTGGCCGACAGGGCCGTATTGGAGCGTTACTACTTTGCCAATCGGTGCAGGAGTTGCGACAATACGTTTGCAAACATCTTCTGTTGGCGCGATATGTTCAGCACCCAATGGGCCGCGGTGGAGGGTTTTCTGGTGGTAAGATTTATATATAGAAGCGACGGACGGCTCTACTACATGATGCCGCTCGGGGCCGACCCGCAGGCCGACTTCACGCCTGTTCTTCCTCGGCTGGCCGACGATGCCGCGCGCCATGATGACATCTTGCGCCTTGCGGGACTTACAGCGCGCGGCGAGCAACTGCTGGTCGGGAGCAATCTGCGCTTTGCCATCGACACCGACCGCGACGACCGCGACTACATCTATCTCTCCGACGACCTGCGACATCTGCGTGGCGAGAAGTATGCCGCCAAGCGCAACCATATAAATAAGTTTACCGCCCGTTACGACTATCTCTACGAACCTCTCGGGGCACAACACTACGGCGAGTGCATGCGTCTGGTGAGAGAGTGGTGTCGTCGCAGGGGCGGCTGTTCGGAGGAGATGGAGGCCGAATTTACGGCCATGCGCATCGCTTTTGAGAATTTCGATGCTTTGGGGCTTATCGGCGGAGTGCTCAGGGTGGAGGGACAGATGGTGGCTTTCACCTACGGCTCGGCGGTGTGCGACGAGGTGTTCTGCACCCACGTGGAGAAGGCCGATACGGGCTACGACGGAGTATATGCCATGATGAATCAGCAGTTTGCGCTCCATCTGCCCGACAACTTCAAGTATATCAATCGGGAGGAGGACATGGGTATAGCGGGACTGCGCAAGGCCAAGTTGTCCTACCATCCCGTCGAACTGTGTGAGAACGCATGTGCTCTGTTGCTCGACGATGATTTGGAGCAGGTTCGGACCCTTTGGCGCGACTGTTTCGGTGACGACGACGAGCTCATCGGACGCTTTCTGGTGCGTTTCCACTCTCCGCAAAACATCTTTGTCCATCACGAAGAGGGGCGCGTTGCCGCCATGCTGCATGTTGTCCCTTTCACCTCGGCTCTGGGCCGTACGGCCTATGTGTACGGTGTAGCCACTGCCGCCGAGTATCGTCGTCGCGGTATTGCAGCGCGGCTGATTGAGAAGGCGGTGGAGTGTTGTGGCGAACGAGGTTACGATGCAGTCATTCTTATTCCGCAGGGCGAATCTCTGGTACGTTATTATGAGGCTCTCGGATTTGTGAATGCGGCGATGCCCGTAAGATTCGCCGGCGACTTCGACTTCGGTACGGGTGACCCGACGGCCGACCTTGTCATGGTGCGACCGCTTACCCGTCGCGGCACCTATGTGCTCGCAGGTTTGATTGGGGCGCAGGAGGCCACCGTTCTCTCCGAGGGAGGGGCAGTCGTCTCCGCGGAGAGTCCCGTTCATGAAGGAATCTCCGCCACACGCAACGGCTGTGGCGTCACTGCCGCGGCAGTTGCCGAACGTACCGATGCTGCCCGCGAGCCATTGGTGTGTATGCCCGTATAGACAGATTGCCGGCAGAGATTTGAGTGATGGTGATTACGCGGCGGATTATGAGTTTTGCCGTGTCTCTGTTTGTCGTGCCCTATTGCGCGTTAAGCAACTCCGCTCCTCTGCATGCTTTTCGGGCGGTAAGTTCCTTGCGCTGTTTTCGAGACTCTTTCCGCTCCATTTCGGGCGGAGGAGATTAGAGCAGGGTGGAGAGTGTCTCGTAGTAACGCTTGGTTACGGGGATGCGTCTTGCTTCGTCGTTGTCGAGTTCGGCGTAGATGATGCCCTCTTTGTCTTTGCGTAACACCTTTATGCGCGACGAATTGATGTAGAACGAGCGGTGGCAGCGCACCAAACCGTTGTATTGGCACAACTCTTCGATGTTTTTCATCGAGTTGCGCAACAGATAGGTCTTCAAGCGGTCGGCGTCGGTGTAGTGGATGCGCACGTAGTTCTCCTCGGCCTCTATATATAATATGGATGAACTGACCACCACGAATTTCAGGTTCTGTTTCTCGTCGTAGAAACGCATGCGGTTGTTCTCGTTGTCGCTCATGCTCTCCTTTTCGTGGGCTTGTGCGGTGATGACGAGCATCAGTGTGAATATCATATAGGGAAAGACGAGTGTGGCGGCCGTATATCCGACCGTGGTGAGCGCAACCTCGAAGAATGCTATCTCGCGATGGAAGATGAGCCACACGTAGAGCGCCATGAAGTTGGCGGCAATCACAATCTCCATCAGACACCAGAGCAGATACCAACCCCAACCCAGATTCTGAATCTTTCCTCGCATGGCATGGAGCGACAGGCGCGACGCAATCATCACCACAAGCAGTATGCACACCAGCATCGTGAGATTGAATCCGTAACGTTCGGCCCCCATGTCGAGCAGTGCGTCGAGCTCAAAGGGACGATAGAGCAGCGTAAAACAGAGTGCAAATGCCGGAATGCCCAGAAAATGAAGTGTTTGCGCTCTCATTTTGAGGAAAATGCCAGATAGATTCTTCATGTCTGCGAGTTTTTGTTTTTAGCCCATTTGTTGTGGGACGAAATTACAAAAAATATTTTTTAATCCCAAATATGCGGTTTTTATCCCTGAAACGGCGTTTTAGTAACATCTTGCGGTGTTGAAATCACACTTTTTTGTCGGCTCGCTCCGGTGGCTGTATTTTTGCTCTCGTCATTGGGTGACAGACGTAATGTATATGCAAACACAATGACGCAATGAAAGAACAAGAAAAGAACAAGCAGGGAATTATCATGACGACAAAAGTTATCGCATTCGGTGATTCCATAATGAAGGGAATCGTCGTGGACAAGGCAAGAAGCATTGCCGATTCGCTTAAATATATGGTGTCGATGGAGAGTTTCTCGGAGAGATGCCGTCATCGTTTGGGAATAGAGGTTACCAACATGGGTAAGTTCGGCAGCACCGTCACTCATGGTGTGGCCGCCCTCGACCGCTATGCAAGCCATGTGGCGCAGGCCGACTACACGTTGCTCGAATACGGCGGAAACGATTGCGATTTCCGTTGGGAGGAGATTGGCGAGAATCCCGAAGGACAGCACCTGCCAAAAACTTCGCTTGCCGATTTCATCGCTCAGTACGACAGCTTGTTGGCTAAGGTGAGAGAGGCGGGTTCGCGCCCTGTCATGTTGTCGTTGCCGCCGTTGGCGTCGGAACGATATTTCAACTTTTTCACACGCAAGCTGAGCGAGCAGAGTCGTCGCAACATTCTCGGCTGGCTGGGCGGTTCGGTGGAGGCCATAAACAATTGGCATGAGATGTATAACTTGGAGGTCTTCAAGTTGGCCATTGCGCGCAGGGTCCCCATCATCGACATCACCTCGGCATTTCTCACACGTCGGGACTATATGGAGTATCTCTGCGACGACGGAATCCATCCCAACGAGAAAGGACATCAGCTGATTGCCGATGTGGTGTGCGACTATGTGATGAAACACATCGACGAGGTTAATGCAGTGACAGGTATGCGTGCCGCAGCGGTGTAGCGGGTGTGCAGGTTTGATGGGCGAGCGGGCGTGAAGGGCGCAGGAGGCGGAAGACGGCGTGGGAGAACGAGGCGGGAGCGTGAAGAGACAAGGAATGACGGGCGCCGACAAAAGAGAGAATTGACAATAAGTCGGATCGTAGCCATGTCGTTCTGTGA
>JAZODY010000088.1:0-3437 GCA_045597245.1 Tidjanibacter sp. | reverse complement strand
GGATGTAGGCTTCGGGCTGATAGTAGTCGTAGTAGGAGACAAAATACTCCACCGCGTTTTCGGGAAAGAAGGCCTGAAACTCACTGTAAAGCTGTGCGGCGAGGGTCTTGTTGTGGCTCAATATCAGTGTGGGCCGTTGCAACCGCTCTATCACGTTGGCTATGGTGAAGGTCTTTCCCGAACCCGTCACACCCAGCAATGTGTTGTGCCCGTTGTGTATCTCTATGGATTGCACGAGTTCTTCTATTGCTTCGGGCTGGTCGCCTGTGGGCTTGAAGTCGGATACGAGTTTGAAGTCCATACGGCAAAGTTATCCATTTCTTATAAAAAGACGAAAAAAGCGACAACAAATATGTTGCCGCCTATCCGATTGTGCGGACAGCAAGCCGCGAGAGCGAAAAAAAGTGTAATGAAAACGAGCGCTCTTTTTCATTGTTTTTAATGTGTTAATCGTAATGTGAATAAACAAACCCCCACCCGTCTTCCGCAAAATGTTTTGACGAATATTTGTGGAGGACTATTCATATATTTTGCTACCTTTGTATGTTTATAACCTTGTAGTATTTGTATGATAGACCGCGCCACCATAGACCGAATCTACACAGCGGCGAACATCGTCGATGTGGTGGGCGATTTTGTCACGCTCAAACGCAAGGGGGTCAATTATCAGGCCTGTTGTCCGTTTCATTCTGAGAAGACGCCGTCGTTCGTGGTGTCGCCATCGAAGGGATTGTTCAAGTGTTTCGGTTGCGGAAAGGGCGGCAACGCCGTCACGTTTGTGATGGAGCATGAGAAGATGACCTATGTGGAGGCCCTCAAATATGTGGCCAAGAAGTATGGTATCGAGGTGCAGGAGCGCGAGCAGACCGAGGAGGAGAAGCAGCGCAACGACGACCGCGAGAGCATGATGGTGGTGAACAGCTGGGCCGCAGACTACTTCCGCAACATGCTTCACGATACCGACGAGGGGCTGAGCGTGGGACTCGGCTACTTCCGCAGCAGGGGATTCACCGATGCAACAATCCGCAAGTTCGGTTTGGGTTACTGCCCCTCAAAGGGCGATGCCATGTCGCAGGCGGCTTTGGCGGCCGGTTACAAGGAGCAGTTTCTGGTGGATACGGGACTGACCATAAAGCGCGAGACGGGAGGATACTACGACCGTTTCTGCGGTCGCGTCATATTCCCCATCCACACCATCAGCGGACGTGTCACAGCCTTCGGAGGTCGAATCTTGAAAAAGAGCGACCGCGCGGCCAAGTATCTCAATTCGCCCGAGAGTCAGGTATATAACAAGAGCAACTCGCTCTACGGGCTCTATTTTGCCAAGAGTGCCATCTCGCGAGAGAATTACTGCATTCTTGTCGAGGGATACACCGATGTGATACAGATGCACCAGCGCGGCATAGAGAATGTGGTGGCTTCGTCGGGTACCTCGCTCACTACGGAGCAGATTCGTCTGATAGGCCGTTTCACGAAGAACGTGACGGTGATTTACGACGGCGATGCGGCCGGTATCAAGGCCTCGTTGCGCGGTATCGACATGATTCTGCGCGAAGGAATGAATGTGAGGGTGGTGGCATTGCCGCCCGAGGAGGACCCCGATTCGTTCGCCCGCACCCACTCGGCCGAACAGATAAGAGAGTATATTGCCTCCCATGAGGAGGACTTCATCGGCTTCAAAGCCAATCTGCTCATGAAGGAGGCGGCGGGCGACCCCATCAGGAAGGCGGAGTTGATAAAGGATATTGTGAGGTCCATTGCCGAGATTCCGGACCGGATACGTCGCTCGGTGTTTGTGAAGGATTGTGCCAAGTCGATGGATATCGACGAACAGATTCTCATCGACGAGGTGGCCCGATTGCGCATCACGTTGGAGTATGACAAGGAGACGGGCGACTTCATCAGGGCACGCCAGCAACGCCAGCGCCAGCAGCGCGAGGATGAAATGAACTCCGCTACTACGGGCAGGGTGGAGCCGGGCAGCAGCATGTTGGAGTTGGAGAAGGAGATAACGGGTTATCTGCTCAAATACGGCCATCTCTACTTCGAGTATCGCGATGGCAAAAATGTCAGTCGGTTCAATATTGCGGAGACCATTCTGGGCGAGTTGGAGCAGGACGAGATAGAGTTGCAGGATGAGCGCTACAAGGCCATCTTGGAGTGCTACAAGAGTTGCTATGAGCAGTCGGGGGTGGGGGAGAAGGTGCCCGAGTATCACTTCACCAACCATGCCGACCCGCAGGTGTGCAATGCCGCGGTGGATATACTTACGGCCGATTCCAACTACTCCACCTCGGAGTTGTGGCGCAAGCACGACATCATCATAGAGCAGGAGGAGGAGCGACTGTCGGAGGCCGTGCCGAGGGCGGTGACGCTCTATAAGACCAAGTCGGTGGAGCGGATTATCAAATCGTTGCAGATGCAACTCAACGAAGAGGGACTCTCCGAGGAGCAGGAGGAGGAGATAATGCGCAACATCTCGGCGCTGAATGAGGTGAGGATAAGGATTTCAAAGAAACTTTCCAGATTGATATTATGACGCAGAAGACGGTGAACATAAAGAACAAGAGAGCCTATTTCAACTACGAGATTTTGGAGGAGTTCGTGGCGGGAATCGTGTTGGTGGGTCCGGAGATTAAGTCGTTGCGCGCGGGCAAGGCGTCGCTGGTGGACTGCTATTGCTTCTTTCATGGGGGCGAACTCTTTGTGCACGGCATGAACATTTCGGAGTATGAGTGGGCGTCGTATAACAACCATCAGCCCAAACGCGACCGTAAGTTGTTGCTCAATCGCAAGGAACTTAACAAGTTGCAGCGAGCCATGCAGGACAAGGGTGTGACCATCGTGGGGTTGAGGCTGTTTATCAACGAGCGCGGTTTGGCCAAGTTGGCAATAGGTTTGGCGCGCGGACGAAAGCAGTATGACAAACGCGAATATTTGAAGGAGAAAGATACCAAACGTGAGTTGGACAGAGTAAGAAAGGAGAGAAAATGAGTCTGATATTGTGTATAGAGACGGGTACGGATGTCTGCTCTGCGGCGTTGGCCGAGGGGGGAAAGATGATTTCGTTGCGCGAGAGCAGCGGGTCTAACGACCATGCCCGCAACATCGGTGTCTATGTGGACGAGATGTTGCGTGAGAACGGTTTGAGAACATCGGAGCTGGATGCGGTGGCAATAGGCATGGGCCCGGGTTCCTATACGGGATTGCGCATCGGCGTCTCGTTTGCCAAAGGCATGTGCTATGCGTTGGGTATTCCGCTCATTGCCATCGATTCGTTGGAGTCGTTGGCGCGATGTGCGGTGGAAGACCACGAACTCGGTCTGTTCGATTCGCAGGATTGGGACAAGGCGTTGCTCTGCCCCATGATTGATGCAAGACGTATGGAGGTCTATGAGGAGATTTTCGATACCGGATTGAGACGTGTGTCCGATGTC
>JAZODY010000087.1:0-16246 GCA_045597245.1 Tidjanibacter sp. | reverse complement strand
AAGAGAGCTGAGATTATACCCTCGAACCTGATGCAGTTAGTACTGACGTAGGAATTGTGGATGTATAAATATAGGAACGCATACCCCCTTTGATTGTGGGATATGCGTTTTTTCTTTGCCTTGCGGGTGCCTTCGGAGTTTTTCGTTTTGTCTTACCAAGTAACAAACGGATAGCAAAATGAAACTGAAAATCAACGAGAAAGAAGTGGAGTGTCGCTCTAAGACGCTCGCGCAGCTGGCCTGCGAAATCAATCTGCCCGAGAGGGGTGTTGCCGTGGCGGTGGACCGTCGCATAATTCCTCATGCGGAGTGGGATGGGTGTGTGTTGCAAGAAGGGATGGAGATATTCATCATCACTGCCGTATGCGGAGGATAGAGCGTATGGAGAGAGTTCAATTTATCACACATTTCACCGAACGCTACTCCTATATCGATTCTGCCCGTATGGCTTTGGAGGGCGGTTGCCGATGGATTCAGTTGCGCATGAAACAGGCCTCGGATAGGGAACTGCTCTGCGTGGCAGGGAGTGTCGGGCGGATGTGCAGGGAGTTTGATGCCGTCTTCATTGTTGATGACAATGTGGAGGTTGCCATGCGTGTGGGGGCTGACGGAGTTCATTTGGGCCGCAACGACATGCCGGTGGCGCAGGCGCGTGCACTGCTCGGAAGTGAATTTATAATAGGTGCGACGGCCAACACGTTCGACGATGTCGCGGCTCATCATCGCGACGGGGCCGACTATATCGGTTGCGGTCCTTTTCGTTTCACCGCCACCAAGTCGAATCTAAGTCCCGTTCTTGGATTGACCGGATATAAAACCATCCTTGCCCGCATGCGCGAGAACAACATCCGCCTGCCGCTTGTGGCAATAGGCGGAATCGGGAGCGATGACATTGCCGACCTGATGCGTGTGGGGGTGAACGGTGTTGCACTGAGCGGCAGCGTGTTGCGTGCCGAAAACCCTGTTGAGGAGATGAAAACAATCATTAATATCATGGAAAGATGGAAAAACTGATTATTGCAGGATGCGAATTTTCTTCGCGTCTTTTTCTGGGTACGGGCAAGTTCCCGTCCAACGAATTGATGAAGGCGGCCATCGAGGCCTCGGGTACCGAGATGGTGACGGTTGCCATGAAACGTGTGGAGCTGGACGATAGTGAAGACGAATTGTTGAGCCACATTGTTGCCCCCTCCATACGGTTGTTGCCCAATACCTCGGGTGTGCGCAATGCCGAAGAGGCGGTGTTTGCGGCTCAGATGTCGCGTGAGGCCTTTGGCACTGATTGGCTTAAATTGGAGATTCATCCCGACCCGCGATACCTCTTGCCCGATTCGGTTGAAACTTTGAAGGCCACCGAACAGTTGGTTAAACTCGGCTTCGTGGTGTTGCCCTATTGTCAGGCCGACCCCACTCTCTGCAAAAAACTCGAAGAGGCCGGTGCCGCTGCGGTGATGCCGCTCGGTGCCCCTATCGGGACAAACAAAGGGTTGCGGACGAGAGATTTCCTGCGTATCATAATCGAACAGAGCGGTGTGCCGGTTGTGGTCGATGCGGGTATCGGAGCGCCGAGCCATGCTGCCGAGGCTATGGAGATGGGGGCCGACGCATGTCTGGTCAATACCGCCATTGCAGTTGCAGGCGATTCGGCAGAGATGGCACGTGCTTTTCGCGATGCCGTCAGCGCGGGTCGTCGTGCCTATGAGGCCGGATTGGGTGCTGTGGTCGATTCGTTTCGTGCCTCGGCATCCTCGCCTCTCACCTCATTCCTGACCCAAAAACATTGACCTGCCATGAAAGGACACGATAATTTATATGCCAGGCGCGAGAAGGTCTATATGCAGGGGCGACTCTATCCGTTCCTGCGGGTGGGGATGCAACGGGTGAATCTTACCCCTTCGGTGAGCATTGTCGATGGTGAACAACGTTTGCAACATAACGAGGCGGTATATATATACGATACCAGCGGTCCCTTCTCCGACCCTGCCGTAAGCGTAGACCTCAAAAGCGGTATAGAGCGTTTGAGAGAGAGGTGGATAGTGGAACGCGGTGATGTGGAGCGGCTCGATGTGCCGAGCAGCGAGTATGCTCGTGCCCGCATGGCCGACCGCTCGCTCGACCATCTGCGTTTCGGCCATATAGCCATGCCTTACAGGGCGCGAGAGGGAAGAGCTGTCACTCAGATGGCCTATGCGCGTGCCGGCCTTATTACGCCCGAGATGGAGTATGTGGCCATAAGGGAGAACATGAACTGCGCCGCTCTCGGCATAGAGAGCCATATCACCCCCGAATTTGTGCGTGACGAGATTGCGGGCGGTCGGGCGGTACTGCCGGCCAACATCAACCATCCGGAGAGCGAACCGATGATTATAGGTCGTAATTTTCTGGTGAAGATAAATACCAATATCGGTAATTCGGCCACCACCTCATCCATAGATGAAGAGGTGGAAAAGGCTGTGTGGGGTTGCAAGTGGGGCGGTGACACAATCATGGACCTCTCTACGGGGGCAAACATTCATGAAACCCGCGAGTGGATTATCCGCAACTCTCCCGTACCCGTCGGAACGGTCCCTCTCTATCAGGCTTTGGAGAGGGTCGATGGAAAGGTGGAGCGACTCACATGGGAGATTTATCGCGACACGCTCATCGAGCAGTGCGAACAGGGGGTGGACTACTTCACCATCCATGCCGGCATAAGGCTCAAAAACATCCGTTTGGCCGACCGACGTCTGTGCGGCATTGTCAGTCGCGGAGGCAGCATCATTAGCAAGTGGTGTATGATTCAAAACAAGGAGAGTTTTCTCTATGAACACTTCGACGAAATTTGCGATATTCTTGCCTCCTATGATGTGGCCGTCTCGTTGGGCGACGGATTGCGCCCCGGATGTATCGCCGACGCCAACGACGAGGCTCAGTTTGCCGAACTCGACACCCTCGGCGAATTGGTACTCAGGGCATGGGATAAAAACGTTCAGGCCTTTGTCGAAGGTCCCGGCCATGTGCCCATGCACAAGATTGGAGAGAACATGGAGCGACAGGTGTCGTCCTGTCACGGGGCCCCGTTCTATACGCTCGGCCCGCTTGTGACCGACATAGCCCCCGCCTACGACCATATCACCTCGGCCATCGGTGCGGCACAGATAGGATGGGCCGGCACTGCCATGCTGTGCTACGTAACTCCCAAAGAGCATCTCGGATTGCCCGACCGCGAGGATGTGCGCACCGGTGTGGTGACCTATAAGATAGCGGCACATGCAGCAGACATAGCCAAAGGGCATCCTGCCGCTGTGGTGCGCGACGACGCACTTAGCAAGGCGCGTTTCGAATTCCGTTGGCGCGACCAATTCAACCTGAGCCTCGACCCCGAGCGGGCCAGGGAATATTTCGACCTCGGCCATCACACCGACGGAGAGTATTGCACCATGTGCGGTCCGAACTTCTGCGCCATGAAACTAACCCACCAACTCAGAGAGTTGAACAAAAACAAAGACCGACAATGATGTTTTCCGAAATACTTGAACAAATATCGTGGGACGACACCACTCGCAGGATATACTCCAAAACCGCATCCGACGTGCGTCGAGCCCTTTCGCGGGAGGACTGCAATGTCGAGGATTTCATGGCCCTCGTCTCTCCCGCCGCCGAGCCCTATCTGGAAGAGATGGCGCAGCTGAGCCGTCACTACACCGAGCAGCGATTCGGCAAGACCATCTCGCTCTTCGTTCCGCTCTATCTCACCAACTCCTGCACCAACTCCTGTGTCTATTGCGGATTCCACATCTCCAACCCCATGCCGCGGACGATTCTCACAACGACACAAATGGAGGATGAGTTCAGGGCCATCAAGCGGCTCGGCCCGTTCGAGAATCTGCTGTTGGTTACGGGCGAGAATCCGGCCAAAGCGGGAGTCGGCTATTTGGCCGAAGCATTGGATGTGGCGAAGAGATATTTCGACAATTTGAAGATTGAGGTCATGCCTCTATCCACAGAGGAGTATGTCGAACTCGTGGGGCATGGTCTTAACGGTGTGGTCTGTTTCCAAGAAACATATAATAAGGCCCGCTATAATGTCTACCATCCGCGCGGTATGAAATCGAAGTTTGAGTGGCGTCTTGACGGCTTCGAGCGCATGGGAGAGGCGGGCGTTCACTCCATAGGCATGGGAGTGCTCATCGGTTTGGAGGATTGGCGCACCGATGTCACCATGATGGCCCATCATCTGCGTTACATGCAACGGCGCTATTGGCGTACGCGTTACAGCGTGAATTTTCCGCGTATGCGACCGGCGGAGAACGATGGTTTCCGGCCGAATGTGGTGATGAGCGACAGTGAGTTGGCCCAACTGACGTTTGCCATGCGTATCTTCGACCACGATGTGGACATCTCTTTCTCCACTCGCGAGACACCTCACATTCGTGATAATATGGCCACACTCGGCGTCACCACCATGAGTGCCGGCAGCAAAACCGAGCCGGGAGGTTATTTCACCTATCCGCAGACATTGGAGCAGTTTCATGTGAGCGACGAACGGTCGGCCGAGGAGGTCTTCTGTCGTCTGCGGGAGTTGGGGCGCGAGCCTGTGTGGAAGGATTGGGATGCCTCGTTCGACCTTCATCGTAAGTATGGCGGGCTATGATGTCGCGTTACGAACGACAGATTATGTTGCCCGAGGTGGGTGTTTCGGGGCAGGAGAGTTTCGAACGGGCCCGGGTACTGATTGTGGGAGTGGGCGGACTCGGCTCTCCCGTGGCCCTCTATCTGGCGGCGGCAGGCATCGGGATGTTGGGATTGGTGGATGACGATATGGTGGCGTTGTCCAATCTTCAACGTCAGATACTCTATGACGAGGGCGATGTGGGCATGGCAAAAGTTGAGGCGGCCGAACGACACCTGAGGGCGTTGAACGGGACTCTGACGGTGGTGCGACACCCCGTACGATTAGATGGTCATAATGCCGAGGCGTTGGTGGCGGGATACGATGTGGTTGTGGATTGTTGCGACAATTTTGCCACCCGCCATCTGCTCTGCGCCACCGCCAGCACTCTGTCGCGTCCCTGCGTCTATGGTGCAATCAGAGGATTTGAGGGGCAGGTGGCGGTCTTTGATGCAAGACACTGTGAGGTGGGGTACAGCCAACTCTTTCCATCGGAGCCGCCGCCATCACCTGATGACCGCGCGGCGATGGGACCTGCGGCTGCGGTCGTGGGAGGTGTGCAGGCCGGCGAAGTATTGAAGATAGTGGGCGGCTATGGTACTCCGCTCTACGGTCGTCTTTGGACCATCGACCTTCGGACCATGCAGTCGCATTTGTTTCGTTTTTAGGAGAAGTGCATTTTTGAGAATATAATTATTTTGTCATGAAACTGTTGATTGTTACGCGGCCCGACTTTTTTGTCGGCGAGGGGGAGTGCATAAGGCAACTCTTTGAGGCCGGTTTAGAGCGGCTCCATCTGCGCAAACCCGGCTCCGAGCGTGTCGATGTCGAGCGATTGCTCAATGCCGTTCCCGCTCGATTTCATAGGCGCATGGTGTTGCACGACCACTTCGCTTTGGCCTCGGAGTACTCTACGGGTGGCATTCATCTCAATGCCCGCAACCCTGTTGCGCCCTGCGGATTTGCAGGCTCGGTGAGTCGTTCGTGTCACTCTTTGGAGGAGGTGGCGGAGTGGAAACCGTTGTGTGATTATTTGTTCCTGAGCCCTGTGTTTGATAGTATTTCCAAAAACGGCTATTTGTCCTCCTTCTCGTCGGAGCGTCTGTTTAATGCTCGCAATGTGGGATTGATTGACGGGCGGGTATTTGCTCTCGGCGGTGTGGAGGGGAGCCGGTTCCCCCGACTTGCAGAGTGGGGATTCGGTGGAGCCGTACTGCTTGGAGATATATGGCAACGTTCCCAAGACGATATTGTTCCCCACTTTGAGCGACTGCTCCGCCTTGCCGAAACCGTTGCACACTCTGCTCCTCGACAACCAATAAGGAATAATGAACAAAAACATGAAACAGAATGAAACAAACCCGCCCGTCGTACTCTCCGTTGCAGGCTCCGACAGTTCGGGTGGGGCGGGTATTCAGGCCGACATAAAGACCGTTTCGGCATTGGGATGTTATGCCGCCTCGGTCGTTACGGCGGTGACGGCCCAGAATACGCAGGGGGTGAGAGATGTTTTCGGAGTGCCTCCCGAATTAATCAGAGCACAGCTCGATGCCGTAATGGAAGACATGCCGGTGGCGGCGGTCAAGACGGGTATGCTGTTTGACGAGGCGGCAGTGAGAGCGGTTGTCGAAACACTGCGTCGTCATCGTCCCCGATTTGTGGTGTGCGACCCCGTTATGATTGCCACGAGCGGCTCTCGATTGATAGCCGACGGAGCAGCGTATGTGATGAGCCGCGAGTTGTTTCCGCTCGTCACTCTGCTCACTCCCAATCTGCATGAGGCCTCCGTTTTGTTAGGCAGTCCCATTCGCACTTTGGAACAGATGAGGCGGGCGGCTCATGAATTGGCCTGCCGTTACGGTGTGGCTGTATTGGTGAAAGGAGGTCATTTGAGTGGTGACCGCATGTGCGACGTCTTGTTTTCCGACGGGAAAACAGCCGCCTTCGAGGGGGAGAGGATAGATAGTGCCAACCTCCACGGAACGGGTTGCACCCTCTCCTCGGCCATAGCCTCGTTTCTTGCCCTCGGACGAGAACTGCCCGATGCGGTGGCTGAGGCCAAACGGTATGTTATACGGGCCATAGCTGCCGCACGAGCCATGTCGTTAGGGCAGGGTAACGGCCCTTTGTGGCACACCTTCGGACACGAATAGATAACAAAACTTAAAAACAGCATGCGGAAACCATGAGTGGTTTCCGCATGCTGTTCATGTAGTCCTACACTACAAATATCTTTTAACATATTCGAGGAATATCTCCCAGTCAATCGGCAGATTTCCATGACCTCCTTCGTGCATGAAGTAGCCAAGCGTGCTGTATATGGGCTGGTCGGGAGCAGGCAATACGTCGGTCCCCAAATCGTCCTTACCCAGCAGACGATAGACCTTTCCTGCCTCCACTGCTGCGTAGAACTCACCTTTGGCATCGGACCAGTTGTCGGTCGTGCCGGTCTGCAACAACAGCGGACGGGGAGCAATCAGCGACACCAGCATGTGGGCATCAACGGGCAGCTTCGTCACATCGGCACCGTAGTTGCCATAGTTGGCTGCAAACTGATAGGGGAAACGGCTCTTCTCGGTAAGATGTGCCACGGTCTCGCCATAAAGACGACGACTGATGGCGGCACCTCCCTCACCCGAACAGCTTGCCAGCACCACCGCAATGCGCTCGTCGCGGGCACCGGCCCACATGACGGTCTTGCCCAATCGCGAGGCTCCCGTTATGGCTATGCGTTTGGCGTCGATGTCGGGGTCTTTCTCAAAGTAATCGACAACGTTGCTTATGCCCCATGCCCATGCCGAGATGGAGCCCCACTCGTTGGCGGCGGGTTCCTGCGCCCCATCTTTCAGATAGAGGCCGCGCACACCCAACGTGGCACCGCCCAAGAAGTCGGGGTCGATGTCGGTGTAGTGAAGTGTGGCAAATCCGAATCCCTCTTTGAGGAACGATTTGATGGTGGCATCCATTCCGAATCCTCTGAAATTGGGATTGCTTGCAACCGGTGTGCGTTCCTTTGTCTGAGGATTCCAATTGAAACCTGCATTCACTCCCGGGTCACTCACAGTTACGTTGTTTGCCATGAAGCCTATGTTGAGCAACAGAGGCACCGGTCCGTCGGCATCTTTGGGCAGATAGATGAGTACGTCTACTTTCGGGCCGTTGTCGTCGGGCGAGAAATAGATGGTTGTCTGTTTTCTTACGGCCTCTCCATCGAATCCCATATCCTGTTCCACCGTATATCTCAATTTGGGTCGTTTGGCCGGCCACTTGCCATATTGATGCTCCTCGAAAAGACGCACGATTTCGGGGCGACGTTTCTTCTCCCACTGCTTTGCCGTCGTCACCTTTGTGCCGTCAAGCATGGTGAGCGGGTCGGGCAGGGTGGCTTTGTAGTCACCTGTTTTTGATTCGTCATAGTTTACAGGAATGCCTGCAATGACATCGCGGTCCTGAGCCGCCATCTCTGTGGCAAGCGTAAGAGACATTGTTGCCAGCAGCGAAAAGATGAGTTTGTGTTTCATAAGTCCAAATTATTAGAGCTATTGTATGTTTTTTGGTTTCTACGAAGATAATCATTTTTTACGGATTTTTATCCTTTATGCGAAAATAACGCATCTTCTTTCCAATCTTTTTCCGGAGGAGGTGTCGAACAAATCATGAAATCTCTTTTAGGGGCGGGTCTGTTGCAAAATAGAGAGGGAATAGCTATATTTGTAAAATAGGGCGTGGAATTGAGACGGACGAACAAAGAGGCTCTTCTCACGCTTTTGTATGAAACCAACGAATATATTGCAAAACCAAAAACATATTACTCTGAATTTTTATGAAAAAGACCAAAACTTTACTTGTTTTGTTGGCTCTTGTGACGAGTTGTGCCCTGAGGGCTGCCGTCACGGTGACCAACCTGCGTACCGAGTCGTTGGAGACTCCGCTCGGTATCGACGAAATTCAACCCTTGTTCAGTTGGCAGATGGCCTCCGATAGAATCGGAGCAGCCCAGACCGCCTATCGTGTGATGGTGGCCGATGACGAGGCCAAGCTTTCCGCCGGAGAATTTGTCTATGATTCGGGGCGCGTCATGTCCGACCGCTCGCTGGGCATCTCCTATAACGGCAAGGCACTCAGAGGCTCGACCCGCTATTTCTGGAAGGTGCAACTGTGGGACGAGAAGTATGAGATGAGCGAGTCGCAGCCCACATGGTTTGAGACGGGACTGATGGGCATAGGTTGGAATCAGGCCCAATGGATAGGCTCCGACGAGATTCTGGTGTCGAAATACAGAACGTTCTTTTTTATAGATTTCGATGTGGAGATTCCCGAGGGAAACAACAGGGCAGTCTTTGTGTATAGCGCTCAGAACGACCGCAATTATATATCCACCGAGCTGAATCTCAATAAGGGTGGAGCACCGCAGTTTGTGATTCGTTATTGTGTGGAGGGTAAGCTGAACGAGTTGGCCTCCATTGATGTGTCGGATATAATAAACGCCGACAACCGTCATAAACCCCATAAGGTGCATATCAACGTCACCACCCCGGGTTATCATCTCAAATCCAACATCGAGGTGACATTGGACGGTGTGCAACTGAAAAATCCTGCCGCGGCACAACCCTCTGCCAATCCGAGGGCGCGTGCAGTGAATCCGTACATTATGGAGATTACCCCTTATCCCAACGGGGAACGCGTGCACGATTGGGCACGATTGCACTCGATTGGTTTCATGCAACCGCGTGGCGAGAAGGCCGTCTTCTCCAATATCACCATCAGTGAGGACAATTGGGACTCGGTGCTGTATAGCGACCCGCAGGAGAGACATGAGGTTACGGGCGATGGCAAGATGCAGATATGGGAGCCTTATGGCCATGAGTCGGCCCCCATGTTGCGCAAGACGATGGAGGTGAGCAAGCCCGTCAAGTCGGCCCGCCTCTATGTGACGGCAAGAGGAATCTACGAGTTCTATATCAACGGTCGTCGTGTGAGCAACGACTATCATAACCCGGGATGGACCGACTATCGCTATCGCATCATGTATAACTCATACGACATCACCGATATGATTCATCAGGGTGCAAACGGGCTCGGTGCCATGTTGGGTACGGGTTGGTACAGCGACTTGAATATCTTCACGTCACGCTATGTGGACCCCTACGGTATTCGTCAGTCGCTCATGGCTAAGGTGCTGGTCACCTATGAGGATGGTACGACCCAGACGGTGGTGACCGACGGTACTTGGAAACGATACGACCACGGGCCGGTTGTGCGCAACGGATTCCAATTCGGAGAGGATTATGATGCCCGCAAGGAGGTGGATGGTTGGGCCGAGGGCAGCTTCGATGATTCGCAATGGGAGAGTGCGGTCATCTTCGAGCGCCCCGCACCGAGTGTGGCCATTCAAGCCTATGTGGGTCTGCCCATGAGCAACAATATAACCCTCGAAGCCATCTCGGTGAGCGAGCCGGTGAAGGGAACGTTTGTCTATGATTTGGGACAGAACATAGTGGGCGTACCACGCATCGAAGGAATGAAGGGCAAGTCGGGACAGGTGGTGAATCTGCGCTTTGGCGAGATGGTATATCCCGATGTCATACCCACCGCCCCCATCGAGCCATATACGGTGGAGACCTACAACAAGATGAAGGGACAGGTCTATGTGGAGAACTATCGCGGTGCCCTCTCCATCGACAATTATATAATGCGTGGTAAGGCCGAGGGCGAGAGTTATCAGCCGCTCTTCACCTGTCACGGTTTCCGCTACATCTCCATTACGGGCCTTGATGAGCCGCTGCCGCTCGGTCAGGTGAAGGGATTGGTGTTGGAGTCGATAGGAAATGCCACAAGCATCTACGAATGCTCGGACGAAAATGTGAATAAACTTTTCCAAAACATACAATGGGGACAGCGCGGCAACTTCCAGACCGTACCCACCGACTGCCCGCAGCGCGACGAGCGTCAGGGTTGGACGGGCGATGCTCAGGTGTTTGCCCGCACCGCCACCTATTTCAGCCCGTGGGTTGGACAGTTCTATGCACGATGGCTCCACTCGATGCGTGACAATCAGCATGTCGATGGCAGCTATTTCAACTATGCCCCCGTGACTGGCAATCCCCCTTACGGCTACTCAAAAGAGTCGCCGGCAGGCTGGATGGGTTGGATGGAAGCGGGCATCATTGTGCCCTGGCAGGTCTATCAGCAGTATGGAGATGAGAAGATTCTCAGACAGCACTACGACTCCATGGTGCGTTACATGAACTATTTGGAACAGCGGGCCGAAGGCGGATTCATACAGAATGCCTCGGGTATCGGCGACCATCTGGCCATAGAGCGTACCGACATCGGACTGACCAATACGGCCTATTATGCCTATGACGCCTACATGATGGCCAAGATTGCCAAGTGCTTGGGATACACTCACGACCAGCAGAAATATGAGCAGCTCTATGCCGACATCAAACGTGCCTTCAACGAAACATTCGTAAACGAGGATGGTGTCACCGTTGCCCCCTATGTGCCCATGCGTTGGCCCGGCATGCCGGTCAATCCCAATGAGCCCAAAGAGGGTGAGCCTGTGAAGGTCGATACCCAGACCTCTTATGTGCTTCCGCTCTATTTCGACCTTTTCGACGAGAAGGTGAAGGATAAGGCGCTGGCCAATCTCGTGAAGAATATCGAGGAACATGGCAATACGCTCACGACGGGATTCATCGGCACTCCCTATCTCAATCCGGTGCTCTCGGAGAACGGTCGTGACGATGTGGCCTACACTCTCTTCGAGCAGAAGCAGTATCCTTCGTGGCTCTATCCGGTGTTGCAGGGAGCCACCACCATGTGGGAGCGTTGGAACTCCTATACTATCGAAAACGGATTCGGACCGGTGGATATGAACTCTTTCAACCATTATGCCTACGGAGCAATAGGCGAGTGGATGTTTGCTCACTCGTTGGGTATTCAGCGCGACGAGGAACGTCCCGGATATAAGCACATCATTCTCCAACCTAAGGTTGGCGGTGAGATTGAGTTTGCACGAGGTGGTTTCGAGAGCCCCTATGGCGACATAAGGAGCGAGTGGGAGAAGACCGATAAGGGATATATCTATCGTGTCACCATTCCGGCCAACACCACCGCTTCGCTCAACTTGCAGGCCGACGGCATCGACAGCGTCACCGTTCTGAAAGGACAGGAAGGAGTAGGGCCTTTCCGTTCGTTGAAGGGTAGGGTGATGGCCGAGTTGAAGTCGGGAACCTATGAATTTGAGGTGAAATAGGCCGAAGAGGAGAGGTCTTGTGATAATTGCGGACCGAACACATGATGTTCGGGCCGCAATGTCGTTTGTGTGGGATGAGGGTCTGTTTTTTTGCCGGACAGGTCGGGGGTCGGGCAGTGGAAATATTTGCAAAAAACATACGAAAAAACAAGGGTTTCCGCTCACTGCCGCAAAGTGGCATCGGCGTTCCATATCTTTGCATTAGGAAAAAACACATGACAGTTATGAAAACGGACAAAAATCACAAATCACCGAAGAAAGAGACCTTGCTGAGCAATATCGAGCAGGTGGTCAATCTGGTCATAGATAAAAAATTGGGCGACGAATTTTATACGGCGGCCGATACCAATCTCTCTTATCTTGCCGAACGCATGGAGATAACGAAAGAGCAGGCCCTCGTCTTTTCGCTCTTCATGGAGAAGAGTTGCAACCACCGCATCCGCATGAGCGATTTTGCCGATATGATAAAGTGCCGCATGGTGCAGATGGTCACTCTCATGGGCGAGGCCGACAAGTTGAGCGAGCGAGGTTTTGTGCAACGCCACAAGAACAGCAGCGACATCTATTACACTGTTCCCATAGAGGTGGTTGAGGCTGTGAAAGAGGACAGGGTATATATTCCCGCACCGCTTACGGGACTTACGTCGGAGGCTTTTCTCGACCGCCTCGACAAGATTTTCGACTCCGATGCCGAGTATGATGACGAGTTCCAATTGGATACGTTGCTCGTCAAACTCATTTCGGCTAATCCGCAACTGCCTTTTTGTCAGGTTGTGAAACGTTATGGTCTGACCGATTGCAGCAATTGGTCGGTGTTGCTGTTGTGTGTCTTTGTCAATAGACTTGTGAATCACGACGACGACATGATTGCCGAGCACGATTGGGAGGATTATTTCCGTCTTAAAGGCAATCTGCGTTGGATTCGTCAGAAAATTAAATCGGGCACCCATCCACTTTGCAGCAACTCCCTCGTGGAGCCGCACAACAACGACGGCATGGAGGACACTCGTTATTTCCACTTGACCGATGCCGCAAAACGTGAGATGTTTCCCGAACTTGACCTATGTGACAAGCAGCACATCTTCAAGGAACTCACTCCTTACTCCTCGTTCACTGCCAAGCCGCTCTTCTACAACGGCAAGGTGCAGGCCCAAATCGAGCAGCTTGCCTTGTTGCTCATGCCCGAACAATTCGACAAGGTTGCCGTCCGATTGGCCGAGAACGGTATGCGTCGTGGGTTTGCATGTCTGTTTCATGGTGCGCCGGGGACAGGAAAGACCGAGACGGTGAATCAATTGGCACGTAAGACGGGGCGCGATGTGATGATGGTGGATGTCTCAAAAATAAAGAGTTGCTGGGTGGGAGAGAGCGAGAAAAACATCAAGGCCGCTTTCGACCGTTATCGCAGGTTTGTGCAACAGAGTAAGGTTGCCCCCATTCTGCTCTTCAATGAGGCCGATTCCATTCTGGGTATCCGTCGCGAGGGTGCCGAGAGGTCGGTGGATAAGATGGAGAACTCCGTTCAGAACATCATTCTCCAAGAGATGGAGCAGTTGGAGGGAATAATGATTGCCACCACCAATCTCACCCGAAATCTCGACAAAGCCTTTGAACGGCGTTTCATATATAAGATAGAGTTTGAGCGACCCTCGTTGGAGACCAAGCAGGCCATCTGGCAGACGATGATTCCCTCGATGGATGCACCTACGGCACGCCTGTTGGCCACACAGTATGATTTCAGCGGCGGACAGATTGAGAACGTTGCCCGAAAGCGCGCCGTGGAGATGATACTTACGGGGCAGGAGCCATCGCTGTCTGAACTGCATGCCTATTGCCGTGCCGAGTCTTTGTCGGACAGAGCGGCCGAACGACGCAGAATTGGATTTTGACAAAATCTCACCACACTTCTCCGAGGAAGTTTCGATTGGTTCAGACAAGAGATGAGGCTGTCTGACAAGTCTTCAAAAATGGGAATCACCCTCGTCAGATGTACTTCTGGCGAGGGTGAAATCGTTAAAATTAGACTTGTTAGACAGCCTCATTTTGTTCATTAAGCCTCTGTGAGGCGGGAAGTCTTTGTGAAAAGCAAGCGGTTGGCGGAGGCCCGCGTGGGAGAGCCGCCTGTTGTTACACCGTTAAAAACTCCCTGATGCGTACAAACTCCTGTTCGAAATTGGGGGTGAAAACCTCCTTGCCGAGCGTGTCGCAAATCTCCTCAATGGTCCAGAATCGCCCCTCGGAAATCTCGCCTGTATCGGGATTGGGAACGATGTCCGTAACGGTCCTGAATACGTTTACCAACTCCCGCTCACGAGCCGACTCAAACTCGTAACTCGTTATGTGGCTGGCAACAAAGCCCTCTATCGCCAACTCTTCGCGAGCCTCGCGCCTAAGGGCACTTTCGATGCTCTCTCCAAAGTCGATATGACCGCCGACCGAGGTGTCCCATTTGCCCGGCTGTATGTCTTTGTTCATGGCGCGCTTTTGCAGATATAGGCGTCCGGCGGGGTCCATTACATGAAGATGCACTACGGGGTGCATCGGTTTCTCTCCTCCGTGACAACGCGCACGTGAGGCCGACCCTGTCACATTTCCATCTTTGTCCACCAGAGGGAATATCTCTCCCTCCTCCTCACATGGCGTCAGTCCGATTGGATATTTAAGTTCAAACTTCATGATATGTCGGATTTGTTGTCTGTTGTTGCTTCGTTTTTTTATAGACTGCGACCATTCCGGCTCAGTCCTCCAACCTCGTGTGCCTTGCAGTTAATCGAAGGATTGCATGCCGCTTTGTGCTATTTTCACTATGCGCTCATATTCGCTCGGATTCAACTCTCCGAAGAAATAGTGCACCGGATCCACATGCATGCCGTTGTAGATGATTTCGTAGTGAAGATGTGGCAACAACGACAAGCCGGTATTGCCGGTCAGCGCAACAATGTCGCCCCTTTTGACACTCTGTCCCTTGCGCACGTTTATCTTGCTGAGGTGTTGATATACGGTTTCGTAACCGTTTCCATGCGATATCACAAGCCTCATTCCTGTCGAGGTGCGGCGCTGATTAATCTCTTTCACCGTACCGTCGGCGGTGGCAAAGACTCGGGTCCCCTCGGGTACGGTGTAGTCCACTCCGCGATGATAAGTAAGCGTCTTATAGAACGGGTGGATTCGCTGGCCGTACGATGCGGTGAGCAGTGTGAGGTCGGAATTTATTATGGGTTGTATGGACGGAACGTTGTTTATCTCATCGCCCGCAGTTTTGATTTTGCTTTGCAGATTGTTGTAGATGATGATGAGCTTCTTCATGTCGCGCTCTATCTGTTCGGTGCGCTCCTCAATCTGGACATATTTCAACTTGTTGCCGTAGATGGTGGAGTGATTGTCGTCGGTTATGTCGTGTCGTTCGGTCTGGTAGTCGAGTTCATAGGGGGTGGATTCAAAGAGCGAATAGAAGACCTTGTTGTCTCGGTCTATCACATTGTCTATGACCGATTTTAGCGTGTCAAGTCTTACCGTTAATTTATCATACTCTTCGGCCAGCAGAGCCGTAGACTCCTTGGCGGTACGCTCTTTTGGAGTGTCGAACAGGGCAAAGAAATTGAACAAGGCGAAGAACAATGCAACCCACAACAACAATCTTCCCATTGTGCGCCAGAAGAATCTGCGTACATCGTTTCTCGATTGTTTTCGCGGCGGATAATATTTTATTCTCTTTCCCATTATGTCGTATTCTGTCTTGTTGTTTAGTCTTTCGTCTTTCTTTTCCACTTTCGGTGGGCTGTGTGATGCGGACTGCCGTATCCGTTCCGTTATTCTGTCGTGTCGCTCTCCATGATAAGACCCGACGACCCCTCCATCGTCTCAAACGTGGTGACGTTGGCCGACTCGATAACCTTTTCGAGCTCCTCCTCGGTCATGTCCTGACGGAAATAGTTTATCGGGTCCACGTTCTGATTCAGATACAAAACCTCATAGTGGAGGTGCGTTCCCGTCGAGCCTCCCGTATTTCCCATCTCTCCTATTATCTGACCGCGCATCACTTTGTCGCCTTCCTGCACAAGTATCTTGTCGAGATGTGCATAACGTGTCTGGTAACCGAAATTGTGGTCTATCAGCACCTGACGGCCATATCCCACTCTTCTGCGACCTTCATCGGTTGATTTCACCGTACCGTTTCCGGTTGCATATATCGGTGTCCCTGTTTCGCCCGCAAGGTCGATACCTTTATGGAATATACGACGTTTATATATGGGGTGGAACCTCATTCCGTAGGCACCAATGCCGTGTTTCAGGCTTTTCTGGTTTATGGGCCATATCGCAGGAATCGCAAAGGA
>JAZODY010000086.1:0-1953 GCA_045597245.1 Tidjanibacter sp. | reverse complement strand
GCTTTGTGTGGTTGCTCTATAAGAGGGTAATCAAGGGGCATATTCCTATTGTGGTTTTGGGTACGATGTTCGTGATAGGAGGGGCTGCGTGGCTCATAGCTCCGGAGATGTTCCTCAATCCCATGTATCATATCCTTACGGGAGGAGCTATACTCGGTGCGGTGTATATGGCGACCGATTATGTCACCTCTCCGATGACGGTGAAGGGGTCGGTGATATATGCGATAGGTATAGGTTGCATCACGATGGCCATCCGAATGAAGGGGGCCTATCCTGAGGGAATGTCGTTTGCGATATTGATTATGAACGCATTTGTTCCTTTGATTGATAAGTATATATTGCCCAAGCGTTTTGGTGCTGTTAAGGAGAAGAATAAATAGGGAGGATAAGGCATGAAGAGTTCGTTGAAAAACATGATATTGGTGCTGATGTCTATATGTCTGGTGACATCGGCGGCGCTGGGCTTTGTCAATAAGCTCACCGAGGAGCCTATTGAAGAGGCTAAGAAGAACAAGTTGGTGGCGGCCCTTGCCGAGGTGTTGCCCGAGTTTGACAATAATCCGCTCGAATCGGTCCAGACGCTGACGCTCGATGTCGAAGGAACCGAGGTGGAGACTACGGTGTATAGCGCCGAGAAGGGTGGCAATCCGGTGGGTTATGCCATTGTGTCGAGTGCATTGGGTTTCAGTGACGACATTGAACTTATGACCGGTTTCGACAGCGAGGGCCGCATAGTGAACATACAGGTGCTAAGCATGTCGGAGACCCCGGGATTGGGAGCCAACATGACCAATGAGGACAATGTGCTTCTTGCGAGCTTCAAGGGCAAGGAGGCCGGCAAGATGAAAATGAAGGTGAAAAAGGATGGCGGAGATGTGGATGCGCTTACGGCATCTACAATCTCGTCAAGAGCATATGCGAATGCCGTTAGCAGGGCATACGCGGCATATTTGAAAATCAGTGCGACCCAGAAGGGCGAAGGAGGAGAAAATGAATAAGATGACTGTTTTGCTGAACGGAATACTTAAAAACAACCCCGTTTTTGTGTTGGTGCTGGGTATGTGTCCCACGTTGGCAACCACCACATCGGCAATCAACGGATTGGGCATGGGGGCAGCCACCATGTTTGTGCTCATCTGTTCCAATATCGTAATCTCGTTGTTGAAGAATGTTATTCCCGATAAGGTGCGTATCCCGTGTTTCATTGTGGTGATTGCATCGTTTGTGACCATTGTGCAACTTATCATGCAGGCCTATGCCACCTCGTTGTACGACACGCTGGGCGTATTCATTCCGCTTATCGTGGTGAACTGCATCATTCTGGGGCGTGCGGAGGCCTTTGCCAGCAAGAACGGAGTGCTGAACTCGGCTCTGGACGGACTGGGAGTAGGTTTGGGTTTCACGCTGGCGCTCACTCTGATTGGTGTTGTGAGAGAGTTTTTGGGCAGCGGCTCGGTATTCGGAGTGGACATCTATAAGGGCGATGGCGCGTTGATATTCATCATGGCTCCGGGAGCCTTCATGGTGTTGGGATACATGATGATTTTGTTTAACAAGATGATGGCAAAAGTTAAGTAGTTATGGAGTATTTTATCATTATAATCAGTTCGATATTCATCAATAATATCGTTCTTTCGCAGATTCTGGGTATTTGCCCCTTCTTCGGAGTTTCAAGTAAGGTGAATACCGCCGCGGGCATGGGAGCCGCCGTTACGTTTGTGATGGCCATCAACTCCATAGTGGTTCACTTTTTGCAGAAGTTGTTGGTTGCGTGGAACATCGAGTTCATGCAGACGATTGTCTTCATCTTGGTTATCGCCACTTTGGTGCAGATGGTGGAGATTGTTCTCAAGAAGTTGAGCCCGTCGCTCTATCAGGCATTGGGTGTGTTCCTGCCGCTCATTACGTCCAACTGTGCAGTGTTTGGTGTGGCAATCACCATGACTCAGAAAG
>JAZODY010000085.1:0-9775 GCA_045597245.1 Tidjanibacter sp. | reverse complement strand
CCAATCCGGGGCCTTCGCTTAAGCGAAGGCCCCGGATTGGAACTGCCCGTTGTGGAGAATGTGGGCGCGATAGACATCGAGGGCGAATGGCAACTCGATTTTCCGGAGGGGTGGGGTGCTCCCGAGTCGGTGACCTTTGATGCGCTTACTCCGTGGAACGAACACGATGACGACGGCATCCGCTATTTCTCGGGTACGGCATGTTACAAAAAGGGATTTACGGTCGAGAAGATTGATGACGAGGTGCGCTATGTGCTCAATCTCGGTGAGGTGAAGAATCTGGCCATGGTGTATTTGAACGGTCGATTGGTGGCAAATCTGTGGAAAAAGCCGTTCCGTTGTGATATTACCGAGATGTTGCAGGCAGGCGAGAATCTCTTGGAAATTGAGGTGACAAATCTATGGCCCAATCGTATGATTGGAGATGAGCAGTGGCCCGATGATATCGAGTGGGATTTTCCGGAGAATTATTCTTATGCTGCGGGCAATCCTCGAACAGGAGCACTGATGAAGAGCGTGCCCGACTGGTTGCGTTTGGGACTGCCGCGTCCGGAACAGAACAGAAAGACGGTGGTGTCGTACAAATTCTTCGGTAAAGATTCGCCGTTGCTCCCGTCGGGATTGTTGGGACCGGTGAAGGTGGAGATGGAAAAGTGACAACGCAATATCCGGACTAACGGAGATGCTGTGCAGGAGGGATACAGATTATTTGTTTCGGACCGATTGTAATTTGTGAATTGTTTTGTATTTTTGTGCGGAATTAATATGATTTTTCATCTATGGCTGAAAATGTGATACTTACCCGTCTGGACGGGTTGAAAGCAAAATACGAGGATATTTCGAGGCAGATGACCGAGCCGGATGTCATATCCGACATGAAACGTTTCGTCGCACTCAACAAGGAGTATAAGGAGTTAAAACCCATTATTGCGGTGAGCGAACGCTACAAGAAGGTGCTCAACGACATTGCCGAAGCAAAAGATGTTTTGGCAAACGAAAAGGACGAGGACATGAAGGAGATGGCAAAGGAAGAGCTCGCAGAGCTCGAACCTCAGGTGGAGGGCCTTGAAGAGGAGATAAAACTGCTGCTCATCCCCAAAGACCCGCAAGATGACAAAAATGCCATTCTCGAAATCCGAGGAGGAACCGGTGGTGACGAGGCAGCCATTTTCGCGGGAGATTTGCTCAGAATGTATATCAAATATATTGAAACCAAAGGGTGGAAATATGAGTTGAACAGTTCCAACGAAGGTAGCTCGGGCGGATATAAGGAGGTTGTGTTGAGTGTAAAAGGTGAAGGCGTATATGGAATCTTGAAATACGAATCGGGAGTGCATCGTGTTCAGCGTGTGCCCCAGACCGAGACTCAGGGCCGTGTGCACACTTCGGCAGCCTCTGTGGCTGTATTGCCCGAGGCGGAGGAGTTCGATATAGAGATTAACATGAATGATATCAGGAAGGATACCTATTGCGCATCGGGCCCGGGAGGTCAGTGTGTGAACACCACCTATTCGGCGGTACGTCTGACCCACATTCCCACCGGTATCGTGGTGCAGTGTCAGGACCAGAAGTCACAGCTCAAAAACTTCGACAAGGCGTTGGAGGAGTTGCGTACCCGAATCTTCAACCTTGAATATTCGAAATATCTCGACGAGATAGCCGCAAAGCGTAAGACTATGGTTTCGACCGGTGACCGCAGTGCAAAGATTCGCACCTACAACTATCCTCAGGGACGTATCACCGACCACAGAATCAATTATACGATTTACAATTTGCAGGCCTTTATGGATGGAGATATTCAGGATTGTATAGACCACCTCATAGTGGCGGAGAATGCCGAGCGTCTTAAAACGGCGGATGTGTAAGTCGGTACGGTGCCGTATCGATGGAGATATAAATGGCAGAGCCACCCCGATTGGGGCGGCTCTGATTTTTTTGTGATGATATGTCGTCGGGCGGACGAACAGGTCGGGATTCTTCTTTTATGACATGTTTGTCGGTTGCATGCAGAGAGAATGGAGCGACAGCAATGTTCAGTTGTTGGTTATTCTGTGTGCCTTCTCCACTCCTTTTATGCGCAGTATGTTGAATACTGCCGCGTCGGCGGTGGAAGAGCCCGGTACCTCTATGTTGATGATACCGCCTACGCGACCTTCGCGCAGCGGAGAAATACTCATCGAACGAATGTTGATTTTCAACTCTTCGTTAATCACTTCGGTGATGCGATTGACTATTCCGGGCATATCCTCGGCCACTATGCGTATGGAGGCGATGAACTTGCCTTGTGCATCACTGCGCCATCTGGCCTCCATAACCCGATAGGGGTATAACTCCTTCATTCGCTTTGCATTGGGACAGTCGGAGCGATGAATCGTGATGCCCGAACTGATGGTGGTGAAACCGAATATGCTGTCACCCATGATGGGGTTACAACACTTGGCGAATTTGTACTCTATGCCACGTATCTTCTCGTCGATTATCAGGGCGTCGTTCCCGCTCTCCTTCTTGCGATTGCTCTCTGTCGGGTGCTGACTCGGCTTGGGGGTTTGCGACTCGAACAGTTCGTTGTTGAGATGGCGCGACAAAAGTTCTTTTATTTCGCCCACATCAATCTTCTCGGTTGCAATCTGCCCGTAGAGGTCCATGCCGCCTTTGAGCTTATAGTACTTCACCAGAGCTATAACAGCGTCGTCTATGCCGATGCTGAACTTCCAATTCTTCAATTTGCGTTCCAACTCCTCGCGCCCCAAGCGCGCCAGCTTGGTCTGCTCCTCACGCAGACATTGCTTAATCTTGTTGCGTGCCTTGGTGCTCGTGACGATGCTCAGCCAATCCGATTTGGGCTTCTGGTTTTTTGATGTGAGAATGGTGACGATGTCGCCGTTACGCAACTTCTCCTTTATGGGGACAATGCGTCCCTTGATGCGTGCACCGATACACGAGGCTCCCACATTGGTGTGAATGTCGAATGCGAAATCGAGTACCGTGGCACCCTCTTTCATCTTGCGCAGGTCGCCGGTGGGAGTGAAGACAAACACTTCGTCGGAGGTGACATGCGGATTCAGTTTCTTCGACAACGACTCGTTTCCGGTGTTTTCCTCCATAAGTTCGCGCAGATGGGCCAGCCACTCCGACGAGCCTGTTCCTCCCTGATTGACCCCCTTGTAGCGCCAATGGGCGGCAATACCTCGTTCGGCAACCTCATCCATGCGCTCCGTGCGAATCTGAATCTCCACCCAACGGCCGCTCTTGGTCACCACTGTTGTGTGCAACGATTCATATCCGCTCGATTTGGGTATGGAAATCCAATCGCGCATACGGTCGGGGTTGGGGGTATAAAAATCTGTCACGATAGAGTAGACTCCCCAGCAGAACATCTTCTCTTTCGACAACTCGCAATCCACGATAATACGTATGGCAAAGATGTCGTACACCTCCTCAAAAGGCACTTTCTGTTTCTTCATCTTGCGCCAAATGGAGTAGATGGATTTCGTGCGGCTCTTGATATGGTATTTAAAGTCGCTTTGTTTCATCTTCTCCTCAATTGGCGAAAGAAACTCCTTGATGAATTTGTCTCGCTCAGATGCAGTGCGGGCCAACTTCTCTCTTATGTCATGATATTCGACTGGTTCAAGATATTTGAGCGCCAAATCCTCAAATTCGCCTTTGATGGTGTAGAGTCCTAATTTGTGGGCAATCTGGGCATATATGTTCATGCTCTCCCAACTCTTCTTGATTCGTTTTGCTTCGGGAAAGATGTCGAGTGAACGCATGACCTCCAAGCGGTCGGCAAGCTTTATCAATATTACTCGCGGGTCGCTCTCGGTGGAATAAGACACAATCAGGTCGCGGAAATTTTCGGCCTGACTTTGCGACACTTTGGTGGTTACTCCCGAGATGCGGCTCATGCCCTCGATGATTCTCATGGGGGTTTCGCCAAATTGTTTCACTATCTCCTCTTTACTCATCAGCCCCATGCGCTCCACATCGTGCAGCAGGGTGGCAATGGTTGAATTGCGCCCCAAGCCGACCTCGGCGATGACTATTTCGGCGGCCTTTACGGAGTGTTCTATGAGCGGCGAACCGTCATAGCGCTCCATTCCGGCCAAAGCCTCCTCCGCAACGAGCAGGGCCTTTGTGGCAAGCAGGGTGCTTTCAGTGTCGAAATATTCGTCCATGAGGTTGAACAATCGACTGTATCTCTCTCTTAATTCTCCTTCGTCCATATCTGTTTGCGCAACTCCGTTTATGGGGTTATTGCAAAGACGAAGATACGAATTTATCCGCGACTAAACAATAATTTCTCTCTCCTTATCTGCTTTATGGTGGTCGGATTCACCATATTTGTTTACCGAACCCACTATTTCATAGATTTTACTCATGCACTCCTGCCAAGAAAATCCATCGGGCTCTCCGGTCAGTGAGTTGATGCAGCTGCCAATATTGTAGGTGGCCTGATTGTAGGGCTTGACCAGACGGGCAACCAAATCGCTGGTGGCGAGTATGGCGCCTGCCTGTTCTATCTGGCGACGTTCCAGATGTTTGAAGAGATTGTTGGAGTGCTCGGGATGCAAGACCACCACACTGCGATAGTAGAGCAACTTATCGGGATGGAGCATGGAGGGCAGATGAACGGTCAGCAGAGCGTCGTTGTCGATGACGAGAATGAATGTTTCCAGATACATTATGCGTATGGCCCACTTGATTGCCTCGGCTAATTTCTGCGCGTTTATTTTACTTAGAATTCTAAACAGCAGTTCCGATTGCTGCTCCGAGGTATTCCACATTGGCAGAGCGGGATAGAAGACGGCAAGATTCTCCTTCATCTGTCTTATGGAGTGGGTGGTCGCATTATGCAGATTGCGCTGATGATAAGATAGATGGTGGCGTTCGGGAGAGGTTACGGGATTGACGTATAGCACCGTATTGTTTGCCGACAGTTCCGTTGCGATTCTTTGTATGCCGTAGTAGGCCGATTGCCACGGTGACGAGCCTATTATGATGTAGTTGTTTCCGGTCATGGAGAAGGATGTGTTGTTAGGTGAGGAATGAGAAGGTGCGCAATAATCATGCAATTTGTTGTGCTTATGTGTGTGGTTTTCGATAATTTTGTCCTATATTTGCATCACGCAAATGCCAGAGCGTGTGGGGGTGCCTTAACATTGTGATTAAGTGCTGAGATTATACCCTTTGAACCTGATGCGGATAATGCCGTCGTAGGGAGGGATTTTATTGGGATTAGGGCCTCTTTCCCGTTCTTGCAGATATTACTTTAATAATTCATGTTTTAGTTTATGTTGCTTGAAATTTTAGGGTCGTTCGAGCCGATGGACTTACTCGAAATACTCGGTGTCGTGGTGGGGCTTATCTATCTCTATCTCGAATATAATGCCAATATTTGGTTGTGGGCGGCCAATGTGGTTATGCCTGCCATCTACATTTTAGTCTATCGCGATGCGGGGCTGTATGCCGATATGAGCATCAATGTCTATTATCTGGTGATAAGCGTTTATGGCTGGTTGAAATGGCGCTATGGAAAGAGTGGGGGAAAGGTTGTGGAACCTCCTATCGTTCACACTCCGCTACGTCATGTCGCGCCTCTGCTCTCGGTAACGGCAGTGATGTTTGCGGCGATTGCATTTCTGCTCATCAGATTCACCGACAGTACGGTGCCTTATTGCGATGCCTTTACTACGGCACTCAGCATTGTGGGAATGTGGATGTTGGCACGCAAATACGTCGAACAGTGGTTGGTTTGGCTCGTTGTGGATGTGGTCAGTGCTGCACTTTATATCTATAAAGGTCTTTATCCTACGGCTGCGCTATATGCTTTGTATAGTGTCATTGCCGTGGCCGGTTATGTGAAATGGTTGAAACTGATGAGACAGCAATGCGAATAGTTGTTCTTCCATACAGAGATATGGCGGCAGATGTGGTGGTGCTTGCCAATGGGGAGTTTCCCGCAAGTGGCGTTGCGGCGGAGTTGCTGGCTGTTGCCGAGAGAGTGGTTTGTTGCGATGGGGCTGCGGATAAATTATTGTCCTACGGGCGGGAACCGACTGTGATTATCGGGGACGGGGATTCAACAAATGCTGCAACATCAAGGTATTATAATTCTCTTTTTGTGAAAGTTGCTGAGCAGGATACCAACGACCTTTGCAAGGCTCTTGACTATTGCATCGAAAAAGGTTGGAGTGATATTGTCGTTCTTGGGGCATCAGGACTGAGGGAGGACCATGCGTTGGCAAATCTTGGAGTGATGATAAAATACTCGGATGTGTGTCGATTGAGCATGGTCACCATGCACGGAGTATTCAATGTGGCTTGCGGGCATGATGTGTTCGAGAGTTGGCAAGGGCAGCAGGTTTCGCTCTTTACATTCGACCCGAGGGTGAATGTCTCCATTGAAGGTCTGCTGTATGTGCCCGCGGAAGGCCGTTTGGACGGTTTGTGGCATGGCATATCCAACGAATCCGTCGGGAATGAGTTTGTGATAGACAGCGATGGGCCGGTATTGGTTTACAGAGTGTTTGAGAAGAAAGTCATCTCTTCCAGCCTCGAATAGGTCATAGTGGTGAAAAAATGAAACGGTGCGACGTCCTCAGACGTCGCACCTCCTTTATGATGGTGATTTATCGGATGTTGGCTCGGTCGAGAGCTGCGGCGTATGCACGTGCGTTTCTGTTGTGTTCGGCAAGAGTGCGGGCAAAATTGTGTCTGCCCGAGAAATCTTCTTTGGCACAGAAATACAGGTATTTATGCTCGGTATAGTTGAGCACGGCATCGATGGCTGCCACCGACGGCATACAAATCGGACCCGGGGGGAGCCCCTGATTTTGGTAGGTGTTGTAGGGGGAATCTATCTTTGTGTGTCTTGTGAGTATGCGTTTCAAGGAGAAATCGCCAATGGCAAACTTCACCGTCGGGTCGGCCTGCAAGGGCATGCCTATTTTAAGACGATTGATATATACGCCCGCTATCGTTGGCATCTCCTCTGTCGCATTTGTCTCCTCATCCACTATCGAAGCGAGTGTTATGACCTCTTGTCGGGAGAGTTTTGTGTGAGACAGTTTGGTAATCCTATCTTCGTTCCAAAAGGTGTCGTATTCGCGTTTCATACGCTCTGTGAATCCATGAGGAGTGGTCGTCCACCACATTTCATATGTGTTGGGCAGGAACATGCCGATGAATTCGTGAGGTTTGAATCCGTAATGTGCAGCAAGAGTGTCGCCGGTGAGAAAGCGGGTCATCTCCAACGAATCGCATTCCAACTGTCTGCTCACTCTTCCCGCGAGTTGCGCAAGAGTGCGGATGTTGTTGAAGGTGAGTCTGACGGCAGATTGGGAACCGCTACCTATTCGATTGAATACGGCGTTGATACTCATGCCTTTGTTGAGCTGATAGCGTCCGGCTTTCACGTTGTTTTTGAAATTTCTCAGCTCTGCAAATCGGTCGAAAGTGGCTGCATCGGCAATCATATCTTTTGTGAGCAACGAATCGCGCAGAGTTTCGTATGAACCACCCTCGGAGGGAATGTGGACGATTCCGTCCTTTGTTATGAAGTCGGCATATCGATATTTATATAGCACAATGCCTGCGCCGCCGCCAAGTATAATCAGTAAGATTACAAGGCCCAAAATTATTCTGAAAGTTTTTTTCATCTTCTATTTTGTAATAAGTTTTGCAAAAATAATAATAATTCTTACATTTGCGCTCGGGTAAGTCTTATACGACCAGCTCTTTCACAAACTCCCAGCCTCGGAAGAGAGCAAGGGTAGGCGGTTGTAGCGGTGCGATATAAATAGCTTACCCTTTTTTTGTGTTTGTAGGCAAGGAAATTATTCGTATATTTGTCTATTGCAAGCCGCGAAAGAGTGGTGGCACAAAGTAGTGACAAACATTATTAACCTTGCATTTATCGAAGCCGAATGATTGTAAAGATATATCCCCAAAATCCCAACCCGAAAGCAGTCGAGAAGGTTGTGAATGTGCTCCAAAACGACGGTGTGGTGATATATCCCACCGATGGTGTCTATGCCTTCGGTTGCTCTTTGAACAGCGTGAAGGCCATCAACAAAATCAAATCCATAAGAAACAAACGAAGCGAGGAACTTACGATTGTGTGTGACAGCATCAGCACTATTTCCACTTTTGCATGTTTCGACAATTCGCAATTCAAGATACTGAAAAAAAATCTGCCCGGTCCGTTTACCTTTTTGTTGAATGCTTCGAGCAGGATTCCAGATGTCGCACTTGGGAAAAGGAAGGAGATAGGGGTGAGAATTCCCGATAATGCGATTCCCATCTCAATAATAGAGCAGTTGGGGTTCCCGTTGGTGACGGCTTCGGTGAAGGATGATGATGAGGTCGTGGAATACACCACCGACCCCGAATTGATACATGAACGATATGAGGATGTCGTGGACCTTGTGGTGGATGGCGGATATGGAGAGTTGTTGCCTACGACATTGGTGGATTTGACGGACGACGAGCCCGAGATATTGCGTGAAGGCGGTGGCGAATTGCGCTATTGAGCAATGTGAGGGAAATGCAATGAGTAGTAAAAGAGTGAAGAGAGATAAAAGTATAAAAAATTAAATATCACAGATTATGAACAGAAATGTATTTTGGGGAGAGGCCGTCAAGGGTGGTACGATTATCGGCTTGGTGGTTTCGGCATTCGAGTTGTTGAAGACTTATGCTTTGGCCAATGAAATCAGTACTTTAAAGACCGTTATGGCAATAGCCTCTTTGGTTATTTTGGTTGCCTTGATTTTTGGTTATACTCGTCGTTTTGCCAATAATTTTCATTCGGAGCAGGGCTTTACATATGGCAACGGTATGAGTTTTGTGCTCGGTATGATGATTTTTACGGGTATAATCGTAGGAGTCTGCACAACGCTGATGTATAACTTTATGTTCCACGACTATATACTCGGAGTGGTGGACGAGGCATTGGTGCAGTTGCAGGATGTGGTTGAAGACGATGTTTTCGACCAGACTTATCAGGCAACCAAGAAGATGATGTATAACCCCATCGCTCAGGTATTTAGCAATATTTTATCCTATCTCATTTCGGGAGGATTCATCGGTCTTGTGGTGTGCGGTTTCACAAAACGCGAACCCGACTGGACTATACCGTCGGAGAAGGAAGAGACGCAGGAGTAATGTAGTGACAGATTGGCAATGAGTGAGAAAAAGACAGACGTATCGTTGGTGATTCCGTTATTCAACGAAGAGGAGTCGTTGGGTGAACTGCTCGCATGGATAGACAAGGTGATGTCGCAAGAGGGATTGAGCTATGAGGCGATAATGGTGGATGACGGAAGTACCGACAACTCATGGACGATGGTGCAGGAGTTGGCAAAGAGCAACAACTCTATAAAGGGCATCAGTTTTAGGCGCAATTACGGCAAGAGTGCGGCCCTCTATTGCGGATTCAAGCAGGCCGAGGGAGATGTGGTGATAACCATGGATGCCGACTTGCAGGATTCACCGGAGGAGATACCTGAGTTATATCGTATGATAATGAAAGACGGGTATGACCTCGTGTCGGGTTGGAAAAAGAAACGTTATGACCCGTTGGGGAAACGTTTGCCCAGCAAATTGTTTAATGCCACGGCACGATGTGTGTCGGGCATTAAATTGCACGATTTCAATTGCGGTCTTAAAGCCTATCGCAAAAAGGTGGTGAAGAGTATTGAGGTATTCGGCGAGATGCATCGTTACATTCCCATATTGGCCAAGAAGGCCGGATATGGACGAATAGGCGAGA
>JAZODY010000084.1:0-4185 GCA_045597245.1 Tidjanibacter sp. | reverse complement strand
GCTTCAATTACCGATGTGTGACAATATTGAGAAACAGAGTCCGTTGTTTACTTTTTTATAAGCAACGGGCTTTTATTATTTACAACAAGTGACCAAAGAGAGAGAAGATATATATAATAAAATATAAACCCAGATAGAATTATGGCAGAGAATAAAAAATTCTTATTGACCGACCGTCAGATGCCTACCGCATGGTATAATATCGTGGCGGACATGAAGAACAAACCGCTCCCTATGCTTAATCCCCGGACGAGGCAGCCGGTGACCAAAGAGGAGTTGTCGCGCATATTTGCAGAGGAGATTGTGGAGCAGGAGTTGTCGGAGGAGCGTTATATCGAGATACCCGAGCAGGTGCAGGATATATATAAAATGTGGCGTTGCACTCCGCTGGTTAGGGCGACCGGATTGGAAAAGGCACTCGACACTCCCGCAAAGATTTTCTTCAAGAACGAGAGTGTGTCGCCCGCCGGTTCTCATAAACCCAACTCGGCAGTGCCACAGGCTTACTACAATGCCAAACAGGGTATCGCACGAATCACAACCGAGACCGGTGCCGGACAATGGGGTACGGCTCTCTCGTTTGCATCGAGCCTCTTTAATCTCGATTTGAGAGTGTACATGGTGAAGGTGAGCTACAATCAGAAACCTTATCGCAAATTGATGATGAATACGTGGGGGGCGGATGTGTTTGCTTCGCCGAGCAATACAACGGAGACGGGACGTGCCATATTGGCCAAAGACCCCGAAAATCATGGCAGTTTGGGTACGGCTATATCTGAGGCGGTGGAGATGGTGATGAAGTACAACGAGAATACGCGCTACTGTCTGGGTAGCGTGATGAACCATGTGATTCTGCATCAGACCATCATAGGCGAGGAGGCCATCAGACAGATGGAGATGGCCGATTGCGAGCCCGATACGGTTATTGCCTGTGTGGGAGGCGGCTCTAATTTCGGAGGTATGGCCTTCCCGTTCATGCGCAAGAAAATCACCGAGGACACCGACCTTAACATTATTGCTGTTGAGCCGGAGTCGTGTCCGAAACTGACACGCGGTGTGTTCCAATATGATTTGGGAGACTTGTCGGGTATGACGCCGCTGATTCCCATGTATACGCTCGGACATGAGTTTATGCCCGCTGACATTCATGCCGGTGGCTTGCGCTACCACGGTGCCGGTTCAATCATCAGTCAGCTCGTCAGGGACGGATTGGTAAATCCGGTATCGGTACCTCAATTGGAGACCTTCTCATCGGGACTTTTGTTTGCCAAGACCGAAGGAATTATTCCCGCACCCGAATCGACACATGCCATTGCCGTGGCGGTGCGTGAGGCATTGAAGGCCAAAGAGAGCGGTGAGGCCAAAACCATTCTGTTTAACCTCACGGGACATGGTTATGTGGATATGTATGCCTACGAACAATTCCTTGCCGGCAACTTGAAGAATCACCAGATTTCGGACGAATATATAGCAAAGAGCATCTCTATACTCGATAAGATTATCTGATTGTGAGAGTAAACACAGAGCGCGGAACGATTCTTATATTGAATCGTTCCGCGCTCTGTGTTTTGTACCTTCGCTGGGAATCGAACCCAAATTTCAGGTTTAGGAAACCCGCGTTCTATCCATTGAACTACAAAGGCTTTTCCCCCTATGTCATGTGCATTTGCGGCCTTATGACGGGTAATACAACAAATTCGGGTGTGTCATGATGTCATGCAACCCGAATTTGATTCCTGCATTTCAGCGGAGAAAAGTCCGCATCAAAACTTACTCGGCTTTCTTCTCGATAGCAAGTTTGCCGCGATAGAAACCGCACTCGGGACATACTCTGTGATACTGAACGGCTGCGCCGCAGTTCGAGCAGGTTGCCACAGTGGGAACGGCTGCTTTGATGTTGGTTCTTCTCTTGTCTCTTCTGGTCGAAGATACCTTATGTTTAGGATGTGCCATGACTAATTAGTTTTTTATAATTAATATTTAAATTTTTTCCATTTCCTGTTTCAACGCTTTGAGTTTCTCAAACTCAGGACTTTCGCCGATGGCCTGCTGCTGTGCCGTGATAGTGTCGAACTCCTCCTGCGATACGATTTTGAACTGGCTCAACATCTGAGGATTGCACTCCGAGATGTTCTGATGTATTTTCTGAGTGGGCATACAGAGCAGAATGCTCTCTCTGATATACTCGTCCAGAACCAGTGTCTCGTTCTCAGGCGAGAAGAAGATGATGTCCGTCTCTTCGTTCTCCGTCTCTGTGCCCTCATAAAAGGCTTTTGCGCCACCCTCAAACTCAATGGGTATCACCAAGTCGTCCAAACATCTGTCGCACTCCACCGTTACATTGCCGCTCAATTTTATCAGCAACTCGGTTTCGCTGCCAACTCTGTTCATATCAACACTTGCAAGAACGTCGGCTTCCTTGATTTCATCCTCCTCAAAAGAGTCGAACAACTCCGCATCTATTTCAAACTCGAAATGGTGCGAGCCGTTTTTGTGCTCCATCAAGGAGATGGTATATTTATTTAATATATCCATTTTTATAAAATCAGCGTGCAAATTTAGGCAATATTACGAGAAATACAAATTTTTATCGATTACTTTTATAATAAAAACGCCACCTTATTTCGTTGCTGCCGCCTTGCCGCTTGTCAATTCGTTCAAGTCGTCCCAAAAGGTGGGGTAGGATTTGGTTACCGCCTCGGCATCCTCTATCGTTACACCCTTTCGGCTCGTCAGTCCGGCTATCGCCTCTGCCATTGCTATGCGGTGGTCGTCGCGACTCGATACATGACCGCCTTCGATTCCGCCGCCTTCAACGATGAGTTTGTCGCCATTCTCGATATGCAATTCGATGCCAAGTTTGGGAAACTCCTCCATGAGTGCTGCGCCTCGGTCCAATTCTCCGTAGGAGAGCATGTCGGCTCCCTTGATGATGGAGCGTCCTTCACAATTTGCCGCCAATATGGTCAGTATGGGAAAGAGGTCGGTGTGGTCCGTTGCATCGAATTCGAAACCGTGAAGTGGCTTTCTGGTTACCGTTATGCTGTCGTCGCTTGTCACTATTCCGGCTCCGGCTCTTTGCAGCGCGTCTATGATTGCTGTGTCGGGCTGATGGGAAAGCATATTCATGTTGTTTACCGTAACCTCTCCTGCCACCGCTCCTGCAACAAGCCAGAACGACGCACAACTCCAATCGCCCTCGATGGCATACTCCACACCGTGGTAGCGTTGTCCGCCCTGAATGAAATATTCGTTGAAACCGTTGTGTTCGATTCGTCCTCCGAAACGCTCCACCGTGTCGATGGCCATATCTATATAATGAGTGCTGTCGAGTTTGTTTACGTGCAAAACCGTATCCTCTTTCACTAACGGCAGGGCAATCAGCAGTCCGGTGAGAAACTGCGAACTCGACCTCCAATCAATCGTGCACTCTCCGCCTCTCAGAGGTCCTTTCAGCTTCATAGGCAACGTTCCTTTGTTGGCTGCAACCTCAGCGCCCAATTCTCTGAGCGGCCATAAGAGCATCTCAAAATTGCGCTGTTTGCTCTGTTGCGGGCTGGAAAATGTAATCTCCTTGTGGCCCAATGCGGCAATGGGGGCAAACAATCTTACCGCCAATCCCGAGTTGGCCACATCAATCACGTCGCACACAGGTTTCATGCCGCCTCTTATTATTATGGTCTCCTTGTCGGCAAATCTCACGTCGGCACCAAGCATCTTTATCACATTGAGGGCTGTCTTGGCATCATCGCATAGTTCTATGTTGTGTAATATACTCTCCTCTTCGGTGAGTAATGCCGTTGCAAAAGCACGTTGGGCATAGCTTTTCGAACATGGCGGATATATCTTGCCCGTAATGTCGGAGGGAGTTATCGTGGTCTTCATCGTTTACCTGCTCCTATCTGTCGAGTTTGAAATCCTCACCAAGATACACTCGACGAACCTCCTCGTCTTCGGCCAACTCTTCTGCCGTGCCGGCTTTGAGGACCTTCCCCTCAAAGAGCAGGTAGGTACGGTCGGTGATGGAGAGCGTCTCGTGAACATTGTGGTCGGTGATGATTACTCCGATGTTTTTGCTTTTCAGCGTGGCCACGATGCTCTGGATGTCGGCCACTGCAATGGGGTCCACACCGGCAAATGGCTCGTCAAGGAGAATAAACGACGGATTTATCGCTACGGCACGCG
>JAZODY010000083.1:0-5303 GCA_045597245.1 Tidjanibacter sp. | reverse complement strand
TCGTGTGTGAATGCACTCTCTACATTGTTGGTCGCCAAAGTACACAGAAACGGCAAGATTCACCAGCAGACGTTCAGCAGAGGCGTGCCTACTTCGGAACTTACCGTTGTGGGTGAAACGGACCATACAGGAACAATCATCACGTTCAAGCCCGACGATACGATATTCACCACCACCAAATATGACTATAACATTCTTGCAGCACGCCTGAGAGAGTTGTCGTATTTGAATAAGGGTGTGAATCTCAATCTTACGGATTTGCGTGAGAAGGATGATAATGGAGAGTATGTGAGTGCCCATTTCTATTCGGAAGAGGGTTTGAAAGAGTTTGTCAAATATCTGGATGCGAACAGAGATGCGCCCATTATAGACGACATCATTTATATTGATACGGAGAAAGACGGTATTCCCGTCGAGGTGGCCATGCAGTATAATGCCAGCTTCTCGGAGAATGTATATTCTTATGTGAACGATATTCATACCATTGAGGGCGGTACACACCTGACCGGTTTCAGACGAGCTCTTACACGCACATTGAAGAAGTATGCCGACGAATCGGGGCTGCTGTCGAAGTTGAAGTTTGAGATTTCTGGTGATGATTTCCGCGAGGGACTGACGGCAGTTGTTTCGGTTAAGGTGGCCGAGCCTCAGTTTGAGGGCCAGACCAAGACAAAACTCGGAAACAGCGAAGTTATCAGTGCCGTGGACCAAGCCATCTCGCAGGCCCTGACCGACTATCTCGAAGAGCACCCGAAGGATGCGCGAGCAGTTGTCGATAAGGTGATATTGGCAGCACAGGCACGTCATGCTGCCCGCAAGGCGCGAGAGATGGTGCAGAGAAAGACTCCGCTGTCGGGGTCGGGACTGCCGGGTAAATTGGCCGATTGTTCGTCGAGAGACAGAGAGAGGACCGAGATATTCATTGTCGAGGGAGATTCGGCAGGCGGTACGGCCAAGTCGGGTCGCAATAGAGAGTATCAGGCAATTCTGCCGTTGAGAGGAAAGATTCTCAATGTGGAGAAGGCGTTGGAGCACAAGATGTGGGAGAACGAAGAGATTAAGAATATGTTTACCGCATTCGGTGTTACGATTGGTACCGAGGAGGACAGCAAGGCACTGAATCTGTCGAAACTGAGATATAACAAGATTATCATCATGACCGATGCCGATGTGGACGGAAGCCACATTGCGACACTGATGCTCACATTCCTGTTCAGAAAGATGAGAAGCCTTATCGAGAACGGACATGTATATCTGGCAATGCCGCCGTTGTACTGCGTGAAGAAAGGTACGTCGAAGAGATATTGCTGGAATGATGAGGAGCGTGACAGGGTGATAGCCGAGTATGGCGGTGCAAAGGGAATCACGTTGCAGAGATATAAAGGTCTTGGAGAGATGAACGACCAGCAGTTGTGGGAGACGACTATGGACCCCGCAACGCGTCAATTGAAACAGGTGAGCATAGAGAATGCGGCCGAGGCCGACCGTATCTTCTCCATGTTGATGGGTGATGAGGTGGCACCACGCAGAGAGTTCATCGAGCGTCATGCCAAGTATGCTAAGATTGACGCATAAGGATAGATGTTATGGATACGCCCACTTTGTTTATATTGGCGCTGGGACTGTCGATGGATGCATTCGCGGTGTCGATATGTAAGGGTGTGTCGCTGAGGAATATGCGCCCGTTGCATATGCTCAAATCGGGATTGTGGTTTGGCGGATTCCAAGCCTTGATGCCCGTATTGGGGTACTTTCTGGGTGTCAGATTCGGTAATGCCATCACTGCCGTGGACCACTGGGTGGCCTTCGTGTTGTTGGCTGTCATAGGTATCAATATGATTAGGGAGGCCCGTTCGGAGAAGGATAACATCGATGACGCCATGGATGTCAAGACGATGTTCATGTTGGCCGTAGCAACGAGTATTGATGCGCTGGCGATAGGAATCACATTTGCGGTTTTGAAGGTGAATGTGTTCTTGTCGGCGATGTTTATAGGAGTGGTTACGTTCTGCCTGTCGGCCGTGGGTATTAAGGCGGGCAGCAGATTCGGCATGAAATATAAGTCGTTGGCCGAGATTGCAGGAGGTTGCATACTGATATTTATAGGTGCGAAGGTTCTTGTCGAACATCTGGAAATAATATAACAAAAAAGGCGTCCCGCGGGACGCCTTTTTTGTTTGTAAACTTAGAAATCAAAACCAACTTTAAGTTGCAAGGCACCCATATTAACACTGACACCAGATTTTGATAGCTTCTGAACGTTGTATCCTAACTGTGCTTTGATTGCTTGCGCTTTGATACCAAGGGCAGGAGTAATCAGCATGCCGGAAAGACCGCTATTGTCTCCAACTCCGAACCCGCCTCCGATATCAAAAGAAAAATAAGGAGTAAATTTCGATTTGGAGGGCAGATAACCTTTCATATTTAAAAATACGGGAATCATGACTGAAGTTCCTCCTCCATGATATAAGTCTGCTCCAAAACCAATACCTGTCGAGAAATACTCTCCAATCTTGACTCCTTGGATGGAGTGAATGTTTATGCGGCTAGCCGCCCATTCTCCAACACCGAGAGAATAACCAAAATTCATCTCTCCCTGATACTTGATTTCTGTTTGGGCATTCATTGTGCATACCGACATGATTGCCGCTGCCGCTAAAAGTAATAGCTTTTTTCATTTGAATAAAAATTAAAGTTAAACATAATATATTAGTGCTCATTGCACTCGTTGCCGTCAGATGGCAACCGTTTAACTCAAAAGAGAAGCGTGGGTATAGCTTATTACTGATAGGTACGACCAAGCACCTGTGTACACATAAGCACAACCCACGCCATAGGGCGTGAGCATTTAGCGTGCCTATTGCAAGTGTACTTGATTAAATTTGGTCGTTTTATCAGTATCGCAATAGCCTAAATGCCATCAATAAAATATGCGGAAATCACCACTAAGGTAATTTCGGACGTAAAAATACTCAAAAATTTTTATTTGTATGCAAAAAGGTCGCGCAAATATTTTGCGCGACCTTTTTGCATACTATTTTTAATGACCCTTATGCCTCTTTCTTTTCCAGACATTTCCATGTGCAAGCGGCCAAAGCTGCACCTACAAACGGAGCAACAATGAACACCCACAGCTGCGACAATGCTTCGCCGCCGGCAAAAATGGCGGGACCTATACTGCGGGCTGGATTGACCGATGTACCCGTTACGGGTATGCAGGCAATGTGTACCAATACGAGGGTAAGACCTATTGCCAGACCGGCAAACTTAGGTGTGGTGTTGCTCTTGGCGGTGGTGCCGAGTACTACCAATACGAAAACGAATGTGAATACCGCCTCGGCAATCAGTGCGGGAAGCAACATACCCTCGGCATAACTGTTGGCACCGGTGCCCTCTATGCCGAGTCCGCAAGTGATGGCGGCGAGAACGGCCGAGCCAATCAAGGCTCCTACCACCTGTGCACCCATATAGGAGAGGGCTTCGCACGATTTCATGCGACCGCTCAGCCATGCACCAAGCGTGATGGCCGGATTGATGTGACAACCCGAAATGTCGCCGATGGTGTAAGCCATGGCCACAACCGAAAGGCCGAATGCAAATGCAATGGTCAATACGGCGGCTACACTTGTTGCTCCTCCGTTGAGTACGGCTGTTCCGCAACCCATCAATACGAGAACCATTGTTCCCAACATTTCTGCAAATAATTTCTTCTTCATAAGCATCCTGTATTTAATGTAACATGTATCAAAGTTACGTTTTTTGTTTATGAATTACAATAGGCGAATCGATTTTGTTGCTTCGTAATCTGTGTCGTTCTCCTCCGTTCGGAGAAACGGGTAAAAACAAACGGCCCGAACGGTATGCCGTCGGGCCGTTTATTGAATGAAATCCGATGCTTTGACTATTTGCAAATGTCGGAGAACTTTCTCAAATAGCTGTCGTAAACCGAGATGAACGGACTGAACTTCTCGATTGTGTCGGGGCGTTTGAAGAGGTCGTTGAGCGATTTGTTCCACTTGCCGCCTTCAACGGGGATTATTCTAACGTTGCCTGTAACGGCCTCAATGTCCTTTGCATAGTTGGGATAGCTGGTCACCTGACCTTTTCTGCCCATTCCCGAAACGATGGGATTGACGGATATCACAACTCCGCGGTCGGTCTCTTCGAGGTTTACATTGTCGGCCGAGGGCAGAACGAGAAGGCCGTTGCCCTGAGCATCGGTACAGAGCAGGGCTTTCACCCCCATCTTATTACCCTCGAAATAGATGTCGCCCGCAATCAGTGAGTGAATACCTTCGTCGTTGCCGAACTCCTTGCTGGGGAATGCGGTGTAGGGACCTTCGCCAATCCACTGGAAATATTTGATGTCTTCGTTGAGCAACAGAGCTAGACCGCTCTCCAAAATCAATCGGTTGGTGCGTTGCGGAATCATGTTGAAGTCGATGTTCACACTGCCGTTCTCGCCCTCACTCCTGTTAATCGTACCTCTGTATCGCATCTCTCCGTTGATGAACGTGTACTCTCCGTTGCCGAGGTCGTCGCCTTTCATCAGATAATCGAGAACATATTTTCCGTTTGCCTTCTCGAGAATCATATCCTCGGCAATGGAGGGCTTGCGGCCGGTGCGCCAGAGAGGATACTCGGCAATGTAGTCGTCTGCCGTCTTCGATGCACTCATGTCTTCGGCAAGCGACGAAATCACTGCTGCATATTGCTCGGCATTGTTGAGAACGAAACTCTTCTCGTTTACGATGAGCCCGTTGGTTTTGTCCTTAAATTCGATGGTCAGCACACACAGCTCCTTGTTTAGGTCGGCATCGATGTCGGTGTTGAACGTATGCGTGGCTTTTTGGTGGGGCAGACAGTCGATGGTTGCGTTCTCCGATGCAATCACCTTGTTGTTGGCGGTTACCTTAATGGTGAACTCCACCCGGTTTTTCAGATTAACAAAATCGTATCTGTTCTCCAGCTCAATCTCAAATGCGTTGGCGCCCTGTTTGGCCTCTAACTTCTCCGTCACCACGTAGGCCTGAGCATAGTTCTTTCTCATGTTGTAGTAGTTGGGGAGCGGTGTGCGGTCGGGGTAGAGCATACCGTCCGTACCCTGATTGCCCTCCATCTTTATCACGTCGGTTTCGCTAATCCAAACGCGGTCGGTCCACGCATAGCGACCCGGGTAGACGCTCTCGCGGTCCTGCATTCCTTGGTCAACCCACTCCCAGATTGCACCTCCGGCCAGATTGTCATTGTTCTGCATGAGCTCCCAGAGTGCCTTGTGGTGCTCAAATGCCTGACCGAGGGTG
>JAZODY010000082.1:0-1799 GCA_045597245.1 Tidjanibacter sp. | reverse complement strand
CCGCTTGGCCTCCGACTTGGTGATGTAGGTGAGCACAATGCTCAGTCCTATGATTCCCAAGCTGGCCAGCACAAAACGTATCACGATTCCGCGCATCGTCAGCGGCGAGTCATCCGCCTCCTCCTGCTGTTCCGCCTCACCGCCGTCGCCCGAGGAGAGGTAACGGATACCCAGCAGATAGAGCACCAAAATAAGTATGGAGGTGATGCTGAGCGAGAGTATGTCGAAATCGAGAACATGCAACATATTGAGTATGATGAGCGCATAAATCATCATCACCATGGCGGTGATGCGCGAGTGGCCGCGCGAGAGGCGCGCCCGCGAGAAACTCCCCACAAAGAAGAGCGCCACTCCCGACAGAGCCGCAATGTTGAATATGTCGCTACCCAGAATATTACCTATGCAAAGGCTCGGTTTGTCGAGAAACACGGCGGCCGAGATACTTGTGAACAACTCCGGCAACGAGGTTACGGCCGAGAGCAGAACGCCCCCCAGAAAGGCCCCTGAGAGTTTGCTCTTCTTGTCGATGAGGTCGATATATTTTGAGGCCAGAATAGAGAACCAGACCACAAGCGATGCAACGGCTATGTAGGCTATATAAATCATGACTGTTTTGAGTTTACATGGTTAAAATGTCCGCAGAGGGACCACATTCGCCCGCTAAGTTAAAGATTATTTGCCAATCTGTGATGCGGGGTCGGAATAAAATTAGTACCTTTATATCGGCAACAAACGGTGCCGCATCAAAGTAATGGAGAACAACGGAACAACGACACACAGCTGTTTGGAACGATTCGTGAATCATTTGGAGAGCGAATTGCGCTACTCTGCCGGCACGGTAAAGAACTATCGCAGCCATGTGGAGAGTTTCATCCGTTTTGTAACGCGCGACGGAGCAGAAGAGTTCGACCCGCAGGCGGTGAGGGCCGACGATGTGAGCGAGTGGATAATGGCTCTTGCCGAGGGACGTTCACACAGGGCGTCCGCGAAAGGCAGGAGCGGCCAACGGCGCACGGCGGAGACGAAGGAGCAAAAGAGGCTCTCGGCCATATCCATCAACAATCGGCTCAGCTCCTTGAAATCCTTCTTCGGTTATCTGCACCGTACGGGTCGGATAGAGAGCAATCCCACAGAGATTGTGCGTCGCATGAAAGAGCCCAAACGATTGCCATCGTTCTTACGCGAAAAGGAGATGGAGCGTGTGATGGGACACATGTTCGACCACATGGAGCAGGAGGAACAACCCGACGAGATGACCACACGTTATGAGGCTGTGCGCGACTCGTTCATCATATTGTTGCTCTACGGGTCGGGAATAAGGGTGTCGGAACTGGTGAGTCTCGACATCGACCGATTCGACTCGTCACTGACCACAATGCGGGTGACGGGCAAGGGTAACAAGGAGCGCATAATTCCGGTGGTGGGATTGCTGAAAAAAAAATTATCGGAATATCTCGAAATTAGACGGCAGATAATTTGCTTTTCTCAACAAAAAGCACTATTTTTAACCTACAAGGGTGCAAAGCACCTTTTACAGGGAGAACACGGTGCAGAAGGCGGGTCGGTCGCAAACGAGAACGCAGACAGCAGACCGAGCGGAAGTGCCGAGGGTGCAAAGCACCTTTTACAGGGAGAACACGGTGCAGAAGGCGGGTCGGTCGCGAACGAGAACGCAGACAGCAGACCGAGCGGAAGTGCCGAGGGTGCAAAGCACCTTTTACAGGGAGAACACAGTGCAGGAGGCGGGTCGGTCGCAAACGAGAACGCAGACAGCAGACCGAGCGGAAGTGCCGAGGGTG
>JAZODY010000081.1:0-2817 GCA_045597245.1 Tidjanibacter sp. | reverse complement strand
CATGGCTACGATCCGACTTCGGTGGGTTTTTCTGTGGAGGAGATAAGATATGTCGAGAGCCTTACGGCCGAGGAGCGTGAGCGTTATTCGCTCATTGACGAAATCGTCTATCTGGTACGCAAGCCGACCGCCGACAACGGTTAGTAGCTACATTGGTGCCACCGCCAGCTCCATCACATAGTCATTCATCACATATCCCTGCCCGATGTCGTTATCTTCGCTGCGCAGAATCTTGAATCCGTTGCGGAGATAGAACTCCACCGAGGCGGCATTGCCTCTGTTTACGGTCAGCCATACGGCAGTCAGCCCCTGACCGGCACACAAGCCCTCGATGAATCCGAGAGCCTCCTTGCCATACCCTTTGCCTCGTTCGGCCGACTCCAAATAGAGTTTGCTGAGGAAAAGTTTGCCATCGGCTGGTTGTACTGCGCAGAATCCTATTTTTCGCCCGTTGTCGCAGAAAAAATAGTATTCGTATCCCTTCTCCGCCATTTGTCGGGCAATCACCTTTTCCGAGAAGAAACGTTCAATCATATAGTCGTTCTGCTCTTTGGAGTGTATTCCTATCGCGAGATAGTACTCTCCGAAAATTCTGCCGCCCATCTCGGCCAGTTCCTCTATCTGCCGCGGCGTGTTTACACAAACATATTCCATCGCTACATGAAAATTAAAATCCGATACGACAAAGGTAACCATTTTTTCTCGTTGCAGCAGAGATGGGGAGAAGATATTCCGTGGCGGGCATTTGTTGCGCAACATCTCCGCAGCTCTCTTTTGGCAAAACCAGATGGCGATATAGCAAAGGAAGCATCATTTTTTGATGTTTAATGTTTAACCGCTCAATATTTTATCGGGTAATCATGTTGCTTTGGAGAAGAAATGGGCCGCAACTCGACATCAATTTCAAATGTTCATCTGCAAAGATTTGAGTTTCGCAGGTGCGGAAACGACATGAATACAACGCAGGTCGCGTAAAAAGATTATTGAGTTGTGAAATTTAATGCGTAACTTTGCGGCAAATTTGCGTCGGGGCTTCGTCGCTGCCCGCATCGGCGGGGAGAGGAAAGTCCGGGCAACACAGAGCACCGTGCTTCCTAACGGGAAGATGTCCGTGAGGGTATGGTTAAAGGTAACAGAGAATAACCGCCTCTCTTTCGGGAGAGGTAAGGGTGAAAAGGCGGGGTAAGAGCCCACCGTTCGCGTGGCGACACTGCGGAGTCAGTACCACCTGCGGGTTGCAAGACCATGTATATCGGCGACCGAGGGCTGCTCGTCCGATGCCGAGGGGTAGGTTGCTAATTTTTAGTCGTATGGCGACATGCGACATAGATAAATGACGAGATAAGAATAGCGGACTTCGACTACGACCTGCCCGTCGAAAGAATCGCAAAGTTTCCGCTCGCACATCGCGACGAGTCGAAATTGCTGATTTATAAAGAGGGAGCCGTCGAGCATCGTCAATTCAAACAACTCGACGAGGTACTTCCTCCACACACGTTACTCATATTCAACAACACCAAAGTGATTCGTGCCCGCATCATAATGCACAAGTCGAGCGGGGCACGCATTGAGATATTCTGCTTGGAGCCTCACAATCCCGCCGACCACGAAAGGGCATTTTCGGTGAAAGGCACGTGCGAATGGCTGTGCATGGTGGGCAATCTGAAAAAGTGGAAGGAAGGCCTGTTGGAAATCAGATTTGAGTTGAACGGAGAGGACCATTGCCTGACTGCCGAACGTGTGGGACAGAGCGGCAATTCACAGATAATCCGATTCTGCTGGGACGCCCCGACAACTTTCGGACAATTACTCGAACATCTTGGCAAAATACCTATTCCTCCATACCTCAATCGCGAGAGTCAGGAGATAGACAACACGCGCTACCAGACGGTCTATTCAAAATGGGAGGGCTCGGTGGCGGCGCCTACGGCAGGTCTGCACTTCACCACGCAGCTCATCGACCGCATGCGCAGTGAAGAGTTTCTGTTTGACGAGGTGACATTGCATGTTGGAGCCGGAACCTTTCTGCCGGTGAAGGACGAGAATGCCGTTAATCACACAATGCACACAGAGCACTTCGAGTTTTCGCTGGGCACGATAGAACGCCTTATCGACAACTACGGAAAAATATTTCCTGTCGGCACCACATCGGTGCGTACATTGGAGTCGATAACGGCTCTGGCCTATCGTATCATGACCAATGGCATTCCCGACGAGGAACGCGTCATAGGCCAATGGGAGATATATGACATTCCTGCCGAGGTGGACGGAATGGAGCTGCTTTGCTGTCTGCGCGACTACATGAAAGAGCACGACTTGGAACGAATAAAAACCGCCACGCAGATAATGATAACCCCCGGGTATCGTTTCCGCATTATCGATGGAATGGTGACCAATTTCCATCAGCCGAAGAGTACATTGTTGTTGTTGGTTTCGGCATTGGTGGGAGATGATTGGAAAAAGATTTATGAGTATGCAATGTCTAACGAGTTTCGTTTTTTGAGCTACGGAGATTCATCACTACTTTTCAAATCCGGAGCGAAATAGTCTATGGCATTATGAATAAAGACGAGGCATACGCAAAGATTCTTCCCACATCGGCCAAAGAGGTCATGGCACTCGGTTGGGACTACGTGGATGTTATTCTGTTCAGTGGCGATGCCTATGTGGACCACCCCTCCTTCGGTACGGCGGTAATTGGTCGGGTGTTGCAATCCGAAGGGTATCGTGTGGCCATCGTTCCGCAACCCAACTGGCGCGACGATTTGAGAGATTTCAAGAAATTGGGGGCACCGCGCCTGTTTTTCGGTGTGTCGG
>JAZODY010000080.1:0-2288 GCA_045597245.1 Tidjanibacter sp. | reverse complement strand
CGTAATCAAGAACATGCAGGGGGAGGTAATCGCCCGACTTGATGAGGAGCAAGGCTGCACCGACGACCTCAGCATTGAAAAAGAGCTGATTGCATAATTGCAAGAGCTAAAAGATTAGTGGGAATTAGGCAGCGGAATTTCTTGATTTTGTGAAAACCTTTTGCCGTATTCAAAAAAAAGAATAATTTTGCACCAAATTTCGAATAGGCGGTATTATGGCTAATTATATCTGGCGATAGTTTCAAGAAAATTGTAATTGTCGGTGAAGATATTGCACCCTTTACCGATGGGCAAGGCATCCAATACATTGGTTTGTTCTCTTTTCTGTTGTCGTCGGAGAAATTATTGTAGGAGAAAATCCTGCAAAGGATATCTGAGCAGTAAATGAAGATTGACTTTCTATACTCGACGGATTTTCTGGCGATGAATGCGCCGGAGCTGGAAAACATCTGTATGCACCTGCTGTGCGGAGGTGATATTTTTCAACAGAAGTACTATCGATATCCATAAAGTATATGTGATAAAAAATTACAAAAACAAATTTTTATTAAGTATAATTCATAAACATTTCATATCTTTGCATTGTCAAATATAATTATTTTATCATGAAATTAATTGAACGACAAAGATATATAGAAAAAATCACCAAATGGTTTGGTAAAGATATGGCCATTGTGCTCACCGGACAGCGGCGGGTGGGTAAGAGTTGCATACTGCGTTATCTGTGTGAGAAGTTGTCTGAAGAGGGTAATGTGATATTTATCGACAAGGAGCAACGCCAATTCGACGGCATCAGAACCTATATTGACTTGAACGAATATATCGAAGCTCACATGGCCGAAGGGAAATGCAACTACATTATGATTGACGAAGTGCAGGATATAGTAGAGTTTGAACGGACGCTGAGGAGCTTTTACAAGGAGCCAAACACTGAAGTGATTGTCACGGGGAGCAACGCGAAGATGCTGAGCAGCGAGTTGTCGACACTTATTGGCGGACGTTATGTTGAAATCTATATACAGCCATTGTCATACGACGAGTTCCTGACATTCCACAGCCTTTCGGACAGCGACCCTGATGCACTGAGCAGTTATATCGAATACGGCGGTATGCCGGGGTTGGTACAAATCGGCCTCGACCAAGAGAGTGCAGCCAAATACCTCTCAAGTATCTACGACACAACGCTTTTGAAAGACGTTGTGATGAGAAACCAGATACGCAATGTCGACTTTCTCTCCAAGTTGGTGCAATATATGGCCGACAACGAAGGCAAGCTTATCTCGGCCACCAACATCAGCAACTATATGAAGTCGATAAGAGAAAACATCTCACCAGCCGTCATCATCAACTACCAAAAGATGCTAAGTGATTCCTACCTGCTACACAAGGTGAGCCGCTACGATATCCATGGGAAACGTCTATTTGAAAGCAATGAGAAGTTCTATTTCGAAGACCAAGGTATCAGAAATGCCATAGCTGGAGGAACGAGAGACCAAGATATTGAAAAGATAATAGAAGGTGTGGTGTACCAACACCTGATAAGATTAGGATATAAAGTATATGTCGGTCAGTTGCAGGCAGGAGAGATCGACTTCGTTTGTTCAAAATCCACGGGTGAACGGGTATACGTGCAAGTGTCTTATATTGTAGCCGACGAAGCGACACGCGAGCGTGAATTTGGCAACCTGCGGAAGATCAATGACAACTATCCCAAATATGTCATATCTATGACACCTTTGGTTTCCAAAAATGACGACAACGGCATTACACATCTTAGTTTAAGACGTTTTCTCTTGGAGGGGTTGTGATTTAATGAAGATTGACTTTCTATACTCGACGGATTTTCTGGCGATGAATGCGCCGGAGCTGGGACACACCTGTATGCACCTGCTGTGCACATCGGGTGAAGGGAGTTTCGTGTTCAACGAGCGGTGCTACCACATCGTGAAGAACGACCTGGTGGTGATTCCACACCCCAACAGGGCTAAGAACCTCGTGGCGGCACCGGGGATGGAGGTGGAGTGGTTTGCCGCCGACAACAAGTTCCTTCAGGGCCTCCTGCCGTCGAACAACTACAGCATCGGAGGCAGCATCAGCCTCAACCAGAACCCCGTCATCAAGGTCGACGACCGTCAGGCGGAAATCCTGTTGGAGGACTTCCACCGGCTCCGCGACCGCCTCGACGACCGCCACCTGCTCTTCTACCGCGAGATGATGGGGAGCCTCTGCCTGACGATGATGTACGACATCTTCGAGCTCCACGCTAGGCGCGACGCCACCGACACTCA
>JAZODY010000079.1:0-2811 GCA_045597245.1 Tidjanibacter sp. | reverse complement strand
AGTTGCCCGCCGGAGTAACCACAGCCGTCACATCGAGCGAGGGTATGGAGATGCGGTCGGCAATAATCTCGGCCGGCTGCGACATGAAGACCGTACCCGCCATAATCATCAGGAACATGGCCAACACCAACAGAGCCTTCTGTGTCCCCTTGCCGAGGTAGATTCTCACAAGTTCGGTCTGACTGACGGCATTTTGTTTCAACGATATGACTCCGCCCCCGAAGTCGTGCATCGCACCGAAAAAGATTCCGCCCAGAGTAATCCACACAAAGGCCACCGGACCATAGGCCGCACCGAGCAGCGCACCGAAGATGGGGCCCAGACCTGCAATGTTCAACAACTGTATCAGGAAGATTCTCCATCGCGGCAACGGCATGAAGTCCACCCCGTCATAGAGTGTCTTGGAGGGGACGTCGCCATTGTTTCTCACACCGAACAGACGTGACAGAAAACGCCCGTAGGTGAAATATGCCGCCACCAAAAGGGCCAGACAAACAAAAAATGTAATCATGTGTTTAAGAGAACTGATTGGTTTATCAATACAAAGTTAAAAACAAATTCACGAAATTATCTTTCCGAACAGACAAAAAATTACACCATACAGAATAGCAAATTCAAGCAAATATTACTACATTTGTATAATAACAATAGGATGCGGCTCGGAAGAGTCCTCAAACCTGTTCGATGACCCCGCCTTTGCCATATTCGTGTAAGTATATCGGCCGGCGGAAAGAAGAACAAACAGCACTCCTCCCTGCCCGCCTTCCGAAAAACAGATCTGAAATTTAGAACTATTATCCAACCATACATCATGAATAATAACAAATATTGTGTTATCATGGCCGGCGGCATAGGCACCAGATTCTGGCCCATCAGCCGCAAAACGACCCCGAAACAGTTTCTCGACATCCTCGGAAACGGCAAATCACTCATCAGAAGCACCTATGAACGATTTGCAAACATAATAGAAAAGGAGAATTTTCTGGTCATCACCAACGAGGCCTACAAAGAGCTTGTGCTGCGCGAACTGCCCGAGTTGGGCGAACACCAGATTTTGTGCGAACCTTTCGGCCGCAACACCGCTCCCTGCATTGCCTATGCGGCATTCCACCTGAAAGCCCTGAATCCCGACGCGGAGATGATAGTCACCCCTTCGGACCACATCATAACCAACGAGATGCACTTCTGCGAGGTGATGTTGCAGGCACTCGATTTCATTGGCGAGGTGAACGACGCGATGGTCACGATAGGCTTGCAGCCCACGCGCCCCGATACGGGATACGGCTACATACAGATTTCCGAAAACCGAGGCCACAAACTCTACAAGGTGAAGACCTTCACCGAGAAGCCCAAAGCCGAACTGGCCGAGATATTCGTGCGCAGCGGAGAGTTCTTCTGGAACTCGGGAATATTCATCTGGAAGGCGCAGACCATCCTCGATGCCATGAGACTCCACGTGCCCGACATATATGAGTTGTTCTCCTCGGTGGAGAACTCGTTCAACACCCCGCGCGAACAGGTGGCCGTGAGAAACATCTACACCGAGTGTCGCGCCATATCGATAGACTTCGGAGTGATGGAGCGTTCCGAGAATGTCTATGTGAGATGCAGCGACTTCGGGTGGAGCGACATAGGCACATGGGGTTCGCTCTATCAACAGTTGGATAAGGACGAAAATGCCAACACCGTCGCAAAGAACATCCACATGTTCGACACGCGCAACTGCATGGTGAAGATGCCCAAAGGCAAAGTGGCGGTGATAGATGGTCTGGACGACTACATTGTGGTTGATACCGACGACGCACTGCTCATCTGTCCGCGCAAGCACGAACAGAACATTGTGAAATATATTGAAAACATCAAGTTCGACAATGGCTCGAAATACATCTGACAACATGATGGAGGGGATGCAAACCGAGCGACTCTACGAGTTGTTCCGCACCCACCCCCATGTCACGACCGACAGCCGCCGCATATCCGATGGCGACATCTTCTTTGCCCTGCATGGCGAGAACTTCGACGGCAACCGTTTTGCCGAGGCGGCGTTGGAGGCGGGAGCATCGGTGGCGGTGGTGGATGACGCGGGAGCATTCAGGGAGGACGGTCGCCATGTTTTGGTGACCGACACCCTTGCGGCGTTGCAGCAGTTGGCGCGTCTTCATCGCCATAAGGTAAACCCCACGGTGTTGGCCATAACGGGCACCAACGGCAAGACCACCACCAAAGAGCTGGTGACGGCAGTGCTGAAACGCAAGTTCGCAAGGCTGTGTCACACTCGCGGCAACCTAAACAACCACATAGGTGTGCCGCTCACGCTGCTCGACATGCCGTTCGATTGCGAGATGGCCATAGTGGAGATGGGGGCGAGTGCCTGCGGCGAGATAGCCCTGCTGTGCTCCATTGCCGAGCCCGACTACGGTGTGATAACCAACATAGGCAATGCCCATCTCGAAGGATTCGGCGGACCCGAGGGCGTGAAACGCGGCAAGGAAGAGTTGTATGACCACTTGGTAAAACATGGCGGCAGGGCCTTTGTGCGCATCGACGACAATGTGCTGGCCGCGGCGGCCGAGGAGAGAGGACTGACCGATGTGATAGCCTACCGAGAGAATACGGGTGCAGGTTACGACTCGCATCTGGTGGGCGACTACAACCGATTCAACATTGCGACGGCGGTGGCCGCAGGCAGACACTTCGGAGTGGCAGAAGAGGAGATAAGGGCTGCCATAGCGGGGTATGTGCCGTCGAACAACCGTTCGCAGATGACAGTCACGCCGAGCAACACCCTCATTGTGGATTGCTACAATGCCA
>JAZODY010000078.1:0-8467 GCA_045597245.1 Tidjanibacter sp. | reverse complement strand
CAACTCCTTGGCTCACAGAACGACATGGCTACGATCCGACTTAATAAAACTTGTTAGACAGGCTCTATTTTTGTTCAATCGGTATCATATTGCGATCACATTGTTTTTTTCGACCTCCTCATCGAGGCCTTGCCGCTCCCGACGCGCCCTCTCTCCCTCGTAACAGGCAATTCGTCATAGCCGTCGTTTCTCGGCAGACCGAGAGTATTACGATGCGAAATTCTTTCTATAATACCCCTTCACAATCTCCTTCACCTCGCACCATGCCGTAAGACCGAACAGCTGCGCCAGACCTATATATATAACCGCACCACCCACAATCTTGGCCAACAGCACCCAGCCTGCCGCAAACTCCTCCATGAAACGGCCGATTAGCAGAATGGCGGCCGACATCACAGCCGTCAAAGCCAGATAAGGCAGTGCATCACGCAACTTGGACCACACCGTCCAACTCTTCACGAAATGACGGGCGGTGAGCGCATTGACAAGCATGTCGGAGAGGAATATCGCCACCTGTCCCCACGCAATGGCCTTAATGCTGACCGGAATGGAGACAAGCAGAATCACTGTGGCAATCGACTTCTTGATAATTTCCATGCCGAATATCATCGAGCCGTCGCTCTTGACCTTCACCAACACATACGACACCACCGACAACGGCGAGAACAGACCCGCCACACAGAGAATCTGCAAATAGGGCACCGACGGCATCCACACCTCGGGCAACAGAAATCGGAACATATCCTCCGACACGGTTATGATACCCAACATGATGGGGAACATGAAGAAAATCCATACCGTAAAAATCTTTCGGGCTGCGTTATACATACGCTCCACATCGTCCTGCATGCGCGAAAGGGCCGAGAACGAGACATTCATCACCGAGATAATCATGGAGGTGACGGGCAGTTCCTTAATCTTGTTGCCTCGGTCGTAGTACCCCAAATCCTGCACCGAATAGACCTTGCCGATGAAAAGCGAGGAAATCTGGTAATAGATGTTGGTGATGATGTCCGAGAGCAATATTCGCGAGCCGTAGCGGAACATCCCCTTGATGCTTCGCCACGAAAACGACAAAGTCGGACGCCAACGACTGAACCCCCACAGCAACACCGTCTTGGTGAGAATCATGATGAGTCTCTGGGCCACCAAAGCCCACACACCGAAACCCTCCAACGCCATCCAGATGGCAGCCGCACTCGACAACACCGAGCCGGAAAGAGTGTAGACCGACAAACGTTTGAAATTTATCTCCCTCGAAAAAATGGTGTTCTGAATGATAGAGAGCGCATTGATGGGCATCAACAATGCCAGAATCGGAATCACCTCACGCAACACCGGCTCTCCATAGTAGTCCGCCACCGCGGGAGTGATGAGCACCAACACCGCATAGAGCAGCAGCGACACGAACATATTGAGATAGAAGACCGATGAATAATCAGTCTGTTCAATCTCCTTCTTACGAATCAGGGCCTGAGAAAATCCGCTGTCCACCAGCGGCATAAGAATTCCGATGATGGCAGTCACTATGGCAATCACGCCATAGTCGTCGGGCGAAAGCAGGCTCAGCAACACCAAACTCACAGCCAACTGCAACAACGCCGAACAAACCTTCTCGACCGTAGACCACGCCACTCCCTTTACCACACTGCGTTTAAGTTCCATAATCGTTCCTCCGCTACCTGTTAAACATACTCGATAATACCGCTCCCGTCACTTTATTCTGATACCTCGCTCCCTGCCGACACTCGTTCCCCCTGCTCAACATAGAAAATCTCATCGCCCTCGCGTTTCATGAAAAACTTCTCCCGCGCATACTTCTCCAAAAACTCATCGTCGTTCATCTGTTGCAAAAAGAGACTGTCGGCACGCGCCTGAGACTGATATATCTTCTGCTCGCGATTCATAATCCTGATGTTGCGACGAATCTCCACAAGGTCGAAAATCGTAACCTCGGCAAACACAAGAATGACCAGCAGGAAAATGCCGGTGGCCAAAAAATAATACTTGTATTTATCGAAAAACGCTTTCACCTTTCTATCTTCATTATCTGTTCTCTCTTCCTCTCCATGCATACGGGCATTCCGCTTTCTGCGCCCGACTACGGAATACGCATGAATTTGTGGGCCTGCAACGAGATGTTCCAGCGCGGATTACACTTCACATACTCCACGATAGCGCCCACCACGCGTTCATATCGACTCCACTCCGGTTGGAGATACAACATACATCGCTCCCCCACCCGCGCGGCACACTCCTCGGCCCACGCAAAATCGTCGGCACTCTCGACAATCACCTTCAACTCGTCGGCCTCGGCACACATCGAGTCCAACGGAGGTCGCTGACGCTTGGGCGACAGACAGACCCAATCGAAAGTGCCGCTCATTGGATAGGACCCCGAAGTTTCAAGAAAAATCTCCAAACCGCGTTCGTGCAACATTGCAGTGAGGATATCCAACGGATATTTCAGCGGCTCGCCACCCGTAATCACAATGGCCTGAGCCTGACACGACGCTGCCGCCGAAACTATCTTCTCCACATCAACCAACGGAAAATGGTCGGCATTCCACGTAAACTTGGCGTCGCACCAGCGACACCCCACATCGCAACCGCCCAAACGTATGAAATAGGCAGGCTTGCCCGAGTGGAATCCCTCACCCTGAACGGTGTAGAACTCCTCCACCAACGGCAACTTTCGGCCTCCCTCGAAATCAACCTCTTTCATCTGACAAACTGTAAATATCTCTGTAATTTCGGCCCAATCCGTCGTAATCGAGCCCGTATCCCACAATGAAGTCGTTCGGTAACTCCATAGCGACATACCTCACCGGATAGTCGTAGCGGAAAGCCGACGGTTTGAAAAACATCACCGCAATATCCACCGACGCGGCACCGCGCGCCTGCAACTCATCGGTCAGATGTTTCATGCTCGTACCCGTATCGACAATATCCTCAATCACCACCACATGGCGTCGCTCCACACTGCAATCCAGCCCCAGAAGCTCCTTCACCTCTCCGGTGGAGCCTGTTCCACGGTAGGAGGAGAGCCTCACAAAGGCCACCTCGCCATCGAACTCCAACTCACCCAACAGGTCGGCCGCAAACATGAACGCCCCATTCAGCACCACCAAAAAAAGCACATCTTCCCTCCCTGCATAGTCGCCATTGATTCGCTCGGCAAGGCGACGTACCGCCATCGCAATCTCCTCCCGAGAGATTGAACGAACGAATCGTCGGTCGTGAAGAGTGATGGTTTCCGGAGCCGATGGGGTCATAAAAACGTGTTTGTTTACAAATTTCCGAACTATATTTTTATCTTTGCAAAAGTAATAAAACTTTGTGAAGTTTTCAGCCGTCGGGCCACAATAGTTGTCCGCAAAGAACATTTAACCCGCAGTAACATGGAGCACAACGTCATATATGCACTGCTGATGACCCTCATGGCCGGTCTGGCCACAGGCATAGGCAGCCTGATTGCCTTCTTCACCCGCAAAACCAACACGCGTTTTCTCTCGTTGTCGTTGGGATTTTCGGCCGGTGTGATGATATACATATCGTTCATGGAGATGCTCTACGGTGCCCGCGTGGAGTTGGGAGAAATCACCGGCAGCGGCAAGACGGGTGACATCATAGCGGTGGCGGCACTCTTCGGAGGTATTCTGCTGGCGGCCCTGATAGACAAGATGATTCCCGCGAGCGAAAATCCCCACGAGTTGCACAGCGTGGAGGAGTTGAGCGGGGGCAACGGCACACAGGCACACATCCACACAAAGAGATTGCACCACACGGGATTTGTGACGGCTCTCGCAATAGCCATTCACAACTTTCCGGAGGGGATAGCCGCTTTCATGACCGCATACGAGAACTCGGGCGTGGGACTCGCCATTGCCATAGCCATAGCCATCCACAACATACCCGAAGGAGTGGCGGTGGCCGTACCCATCTACTACGCCACCGGCAACAAAAAGAGAGCCTGCATCTACTCCATGCTCTCGGGTCTGGCCGAGCCGATAGGGGCTCTGATAGCCTTTGCGATATTGTTGCCGTTCATTACCCCCATATTGCTGAACTGCACAATGGCGATGGTGGCCGGCATAATGATATACATATCGTTTGACGAATTGTTGCCGGCGGCCCATCAGTATGGTCACAGCCATCTGGCCATAGGAGGAGTGGTGGGCGGAATGCTTGTCATGGCGGCAAGTCTTATTCTGCTCAAATAGTTGCCGATAAAGGCTTTGAAACAACAAACAGAAGAAGAACAGAGATGAAACCGAGAGAGAGATTCAAGTCGATGACCAAACAGGAGAAGACGATGATAGTGATAGTCATTCTGCTGGTGATATGTATCATTACACGCTGGGACTACGTGAAGCGCGAGGCCGCCGAGGCATTCAAGGTGCGCATAGAGCGCAGTTTCGGCCAGACAAACGGACAAACCGACACCTCGGAGCAGACCGACTGAACAACGAACGACAAAGACAAAACAACAATAACCAACAAAAAACAGAACTATCATGAAACACTACATCTTACTGATTGCGCTATCGCTGGCAACAATGACCGCAGCGGCACAGGAAAAAGTGAAACTCTACATTGCCGGAGACTCGACGGCACAGACCTACGACCCCGAGCAGACGCTCATGCGCGGCTGGGGACAAGAGATACAGCAGTTTTTCGATGCCGAGAAATTGGAGGTGGACAACCGCGCCATCGGAGGTCGCAGCACCGGCAGTTTCATTCGCGAGGAGCGCTGGAAAGGCATTGTGGATGACCTGAAAGCCGACGATTGGGTTCTCATTCAGTTCGGTCACAACGACACCTCGACCAATCCTCAGCGCCATGTGGAACCGGACGAGTATAAGGACAACCTAATGAACATGTGCAGCGACGTGATGGCCAAAGGTGCTCACCCCGTAATTCTCACCTCCATAGTGATGCGCACCCATCGCGACGGAGTGTTGGTGGACGAGCGTCCCCACTTTGCCGAGTACATTCAGCTGGCCCGCGATGCGGCGAGCGAGATATGTGTGCCCATGATTGACATGAATCAGCTCACCACCGAATTGGTGCTCGAACTCGGCGACGAGAAGTCGCAGGAGCTCTATTATCACGTGAAGGTGGGCGACCATCCCAAGTTGCAGGCCGACAAGAAAGACGACACTCATTTGCGCGAGAAAGGCGCCGTAACCTACGCAAAAATGTTGGCCGACGCGATTAAGAGTGCCTACCTCCCGCTGGCCGACTACCTCAACTATTAGGAGTGACGCAGACAAAGCAGATACAAAACGGGGGCGAATCTCGATGGATTCGCCCCCGTTTTGTATCTATTCGGCAGATTCGTCAGAACTTCACCTCCACCGACTGCATCATGGGTGACGAGAGCGTGAGGGCACTCTCATCGGCCGTCTTACGCACGAATATCAACATCGTTCCGTCTTTGCAACGGTGCTTGGCATCGATGTAGCTTACGGTGGCGTCGTCGGCTCCGTTCTCCATTCCCATCAATGCACCGCCGTTCACACGACAGCTAATCTCGTTGTCGGCCAACATCACCCGGTTGCCCTGCTCATCGAGCATGTTCACAACCACGATGCGCTCCTCGCCGCCATCGACATTATCCAACACCTCGGCAGCCATCTTCACTGCGACACCGGTGGTCTTTATGGCATCCTCGGCGGCCTTCGCTCCATCGTTGTAAGCCACCACCGAGAGCGTGCCGGGCTGGTAATTCACATCCCAATAGATGATACCCGTCTTGGGGTCATACTCCTTGCGCTCGCCGACAAGTTTGCCGTTGAGCATAAGCTCGGCAGCATCGCAGTTGGTGTAGCAAACCACACGTACGGGAGCCCCCTCATCGTAGTTCCACACCTGAGGAGCACCCGTAGACAACATACGCGCTGCGGCACCCAGAGCCGGAATACGATAGGCACCCAGATAAGCCACCGGACTCTCTGCCCACAATGCACGACGGAAATATCCCGAAGGTTTGATGTTGCCTGCCATATCCAAAAGACCCGACGAGAAACCTCTCACAGGCCAACCGCGCGACTCTCCCAGATAGTCGATACCGGTCCAGATGAACTGTCCGAAGATGTGTTCGTTATCCTTCACCGCATACCAACTCTCTATGTCGTGACGGTTTTCGCTGCCGTAAAGCACACGCTGCGGATAGGTCTTGTGGTCCATATCGTAACGGTTCTCGGTGTAGTTATATCCCACAACATCGAGCGCACCGGGGAGTTCGGTCTGATTCGACATAACGGCTCCCGCCAATGCCGCCGTAACGGGACGGCTCGTATCAAGACTGCGAACCTCGGCGGCCAACACCTTTCCTATCACACCGATACGATTTGCATTGAGACGCTCGGGCTTATAGCCTGCCTCATGCTGCTGGCCGATACCCTCATGGTCGAGAATGGGGTGGGAATAGGGGTCGTTGGGATAGTCCACCTCGTTGCCGATGCTCCACATGACGATGGAGGTGTGTTTGCGGTCGCGCTTAACCATGGAGTGTACGTCGCGTACGTTCCACTCGGCAAAATATTTGGCATAACCCTGATGGCCGGGCTCGCCAACGTTCCAACCTTCAATCCACTTGTTCTTCGGATACTCCCACTCGTCGAAGGCCTCGTCCATAACCAAGAATCCCATCTCGTCGCACAACTCATAGAACGAGGTTGCCATAGGGTTGTGGCTGGTGCGGATGGCATTGCAACCAATCTTTTTGAGATTCTCCAAGCGATAACGCCATACCGATTTATATGCCGCCGCACCGAGGGCACCCGAGTCGTGATGCACACATACTCCCTTCATCTTTATATTGCGACCGTTGAGCGAGAAACCTTTGTCGGGGTCGAACTCTATGGTCCTGATACCCACCTTGCAGCTGCTGCTGTCAATCATCTCGTTGCCCTGCATGACGGAGGTGTTCAGAGTGTAGAGATAGGGGCTTTCGAGGTCCCACATACTGGGCGAGGCGACACTAAGGGCCGACTTCACGACACCCGTCGTCCCTGCCTCAACCGATGCGCTGCGAGTGGCCGTTGCAATCACCCTGCCCTCGGCATCCAACAACTCCTCCTTAACCTTCACCGAAGCCTTAGCACCGGAGTCGTTCTTCACCTCGGTGGCCACATTCACGACAGCCTTGCCGTTCTCCACCTCGGCCGACCATGCAACGCCCCAGAGGTCGATATGCACCGGATTGGCATAGACCATCCACACGTCGCGATAGATTCCCGAGCCGGTGTACCAACGCGAATCGGCATCCTCGCTATGGTCCACCTTCACAGCCAACGAGTTGCTCTCTCCCCAATTGACATAGGGCGTAACATCGTACATGAACGACACATAGCCATAGGGACGTTTGCCGATGGGTTGGCCGTTGAAATAGACCTCGCTGTTGTTATACACACCCTCGAAATAGACATAAACCTTGTTGCCCTGCTCCTCGGCCGGCACCTCCACCTGACGGCGATACCAACCTATGCCGCCCGGGAAGAAACCCGTACAGCTGGCATACTCGGGGCTTGCCTGCTGCAACACACTCCAATCGTGAGGCACCGTAATCTGCTGCCAATCGTCGGTCGGCAGATTGGCAATGCCTCCATACTTCAATTCTCCCAGATGGAATCGCCAATCATCATTGAGCGACACCCTGCGGCCGAAATCCTGCCCCATCATCGACAGAGTCAGCAGACTCATAAGGGCCGTAAAAATCAATCTCTTCATCGCTATACTGTTTAAGTTTTAAGTTATCAACACTCTACTTTATCTCCTCCTTAGCCGCAGCCACCAGATTGCGGTCGCCGAAACCGTTGTCGATTTTGGTCACGTAGGGGAAGAACTTGCTCCACTTCACCCACTCCAACGGATAGACGGCCTGCTCGCGCGAGTATTCATGTCCCCACTCGCCAGCCACCTCCACCGAGGTGTGAGGTGCATTGGCAACCATGTTATCCTCCTTGCCGGCAAACTGCTCGCACTCTCTCTTGATGCTCACCAAAGCCTCCATGAAACGGTCCATCTCGGCCTTCGATTCGCTCTCCGTAGGCTCAATCATAAGCGTCTCATGAACGGGGAACGAAAGCGTGGGAGCGTGGAAGCCGTAATCCATCAGACGACGTGCAATATCACCGCACTCCACGCCATACTCCTTGCGGAACATCGTGAGGTCCAATATCAGTTCATGACCCACACGACCCGTCTCGCCCGAGTAATAAGTGCGATATTCGCCTTCGAGAGCCTTGCTCATATAGTTGGCATTCACGATGGCCATCTCCGTCATGCGGCGCAGACCGTCGGCACCCAACATCTTGATGTAGCCATAGGTGATGGGCAACAGCAGTGCGCTGCCCCACGGCGACGACGACACCGAGGTGATACCCTCCATACCGCCCGTAGAGACAATCGGGTGAGAAGGCAGGAATTTAACCAGATGTTGTGCCACACAAACCGGCCC